>NZ_CP011567.1:900000-1120000 GCF_001655615.1 Pseudomonas sp. GR 6-02 | reverse complement strand
TTCGACCGCCTCAACCGTTGGCTCTACTCGCCCCGCTCGCCCCTTAACTGGCTGACCAAACGCCGACGCATGCGCATTGTTCCGCACATCCCCGAACACGCCGAAGCAGGGGAACGGTTGTGGAACTCGGCAGGAATTGGCCAAGTGTTCTTCAATGAAAAGGGCCAGCCACAGGATATTTATCAATTCAATGCGGATGGATCGCCGAAGACGCGAATGATCGCGCCAGAAATGTCCGAAACAGCCGACTGACTTCGCACGAATGACCATGAGTAATCATTACCCGGCCACCCTAAACCTCACTCGAACCCTGATCATCGGCAATTCCGGCTCGGGCAAGAGCTGGCTGGCCAAACGACTGGCCGAGCATCTGCAAGTGCCTTGTACCGATCTCGACCTGATTCACTGGGTATCCGATGAACACAGCATCGCCCGTCCCCGCAACGAAGCACTGGGAATGGCGCGGGTGGCGGCGAGTGAAGAGCGTTGGGTTATCGAGGGTGTTTACGGCTGGATGGTCAGCGAACTTGTGGAGCAGGCCACTGCGCTGATCTGGCTGTGTCTGGAGGACGAAGATTGCGTGAACAACATACGCCAGCGAGAAGCGAGGCGGGACGAGAAGGAAGAGTTGCTGATTGCGTTACTCGATTGGGCCGGCAGCTACCGTACTCGCCAAGGGTCCAGTGGATTTGCCGCCCATCAGCGTTTGTTTGACCGGTTTAGCGGGTCGAAACGCCAACTGATGAATCAGGCTGAAGTCTCGGCTTTCGTCAGTGCGGTGCAACCAACCGACTGATCGTCCCTGCCGTTTTCTGCGTGCGAATCGGACTCCTACATTGGACACGACTAGCTGGCGAGATTGTCAGAATGGGATTACATCGTTCGCAGAAACGTCTTGAAGAAGCTTCAGCGATACTTTAACCCAGCGTGGATATGTCGTCTGCGTAATGACCACTCGTAGGTGTCGCCTTGTCATCATGTACTCATTTCTGTACGTTTTTTGCCTTGAGCGAGGACTACAACATGCAAACCATCAACTACACCACCGCACGTGCACATCTGGCCGAAACCATGGATCGGGTCAACGAAGACCGCACCCCATTGCTGGTTACCCGCCAGAAAGGCGAACCTGTGGTGATGATGTCTCTGGCGGAGTACAACGCTCTCGAAGAGACAGCCTATCTGCTCCGTTCTCCAGCCAATGCCGAGCGACTGATCAAATCAATCGGTAACCTGCGAGCAGGGAAGACCAAAGTCAGGCAACTTATCGAAGAATGAATATCGAGTTCACTCCTGAAGGCTCGGACGACTATTTGTGGTTTCAGCAAAACGATAAGGCCGGGCTCAAACGAATCAACCTGCTGATCAAGGCGATCCTGCGTGAGCCCTTCGAAGGATTGGGCAAACCTGAACCGCTCAAACACAATCTGAGCGGCCTCTGGTCACGCCGAATCACCTCCGAGCATCGCCTGGTTTATGCAATCGAGAATGGTGAGGTGCGCATCGTGCTTTGCAGGTATCACTACTGAGCACATTCAGGCCGCTTTCACCGCCCGCCCCACTCCTCTGACAATCATTTCCACTTCCCGCTCATCAATCGTCAGCGGTGGCAGCAGGCGAATGGTCTTGCCCCGTGTCACGTTGATCAGCAAACCGTGATCCCGTGCGGCGATCAGGGTCAGGTCGCGGATTGGTTGGGCGAGTTCGATGCCGATCATCAATCCCTGGCCACGGATCACCAGGACGTTCGGATCGTCGGCCAGTTCGACGCGCAATCTGGCAAGCAGGCGTTCGCCCTGAAGTCTGGCGTTTTCCAGCAGGCCTTGTTCCTCGATGATCTCCAGCACGGTGCAACCCACCCGACACGCCAGCGGATTGCCGCCGAATGTACTGCCGTGGCTGCCAGGTGTGAATAAATCCGCAGCCCTGCCCCGAGCCAGGCAGGCACCGACGGGCACTCCATTACCCAGGCCTTTGGCCAAGGTCATGACGTCCGGGATGATGCCTTCGTGCTGAAACGCAAACCACTGGCCGGTACGGCCGATGCCGGTCTGGATTTCGTCGAGCATCATTAACCAGGCGCGTCGGTCACAGAGCTCACGCACTGCTTTGAGATAACCAGGCGGCGCCACTTGCACACCACTTTCGCCCTGAATCGGCTCCATCAGAATCGCCACAATGCGTGGGCCGTGGGCTTTCTGCGCCTTCTCCAGGGCAGCGAGGTCGCCGAATGGCACTTTAATGAAGTCCCCCGGCAACTTGTTATACCCCAGGCGCACCGCCGGGCCGTCACTGGCCGACAAGGTGCCGAGGGTCCGTCCGTGGAAAGCGTTCTCCATGACCACTACCAGCGGCTGCTCGATGCCTTTGTGCCAGCCGTAAAGCCGCGCAAGTTTCAGCGCAGTTTCGTTGGCTTCGGCACCGGAGTTATTGAAGAACGCCCGCTCCATGCCCGACAGCCGAACCAGTTTCTGCGCCAGCCGCTGTTGCCAGTCGATGCTGTACAGGTTGGATGTGTGCAACAGCAACCCGGCCTGTTCGCTGATGGCCGACACGATTCGCGGATGGGAATGGCCGACGTTGGTCACCGCCACGCCCGCCACCGCGTCCAGGTATTCACGACCGGCCTGATCCCACAGGCGCGTGCCCAGGCCTTTGCTGAAACTCAGGGCCAAAGGTTGGTAAGTGCTCATCAGGCAGGTGGCAGTCATGACATCAAGCTCCATCAATAGTCGGTGTTTTTGCAGTATGGTTAGCCACCTGAGCTGGATAAATACCGCAACACTTCAATCATTTTAAAGCTGGGCTTGATAATGGATTTATTCCAGGCAATGACCGTTTACGTAAGAGTGGTGGAAGCCGGCAGCATGACCGCCGCCGCTTTGCAGTGCGAAATGTCCACGACCATGGTCGGTAATCACCTGCGGGCTCTGGAGCAACGCCTGGGTGTGCGCTTGCTCAACCGTACGACACGGCGTCAGCGTTTGACGGAATTCGGCACGGCGTACTATCAGCGGTGTCTCGAAGTGCTGGGGCTGGTGGCTGACTCCGAACGCCTGGCCGAACAAACCCTCGACGAGCCGAGCGGCACTCTGCGCATCACCGCACCGCTGACCTTCGGCACCGAACGGCTCGCACCGGCCCTGAGCGAGTTCACCCTGCGCTGCCCGCAAGTCAAACTCGATGTCGTTTTGACCAACCAGCGCCTGGACTTGCTCGACAACGGTTTCGACGTGGCGATTCGTCTGGGCACGACCGAGCTGTCCAACATGATTTCTCGCCCGCTCATCGACTACACGATGACCCTGTGCGCATCGAAGGATTATCTGGAGCGTCGAGGCACACCGCAGAAACCCGCCGACCTGCAACACCATGACTGTTTGGCCTTCGCCTACCCGGCCGGAGATGACTGGCACTCGGTAGCCAAACAATGGCGCCTGAAGGGGCCCGAAGGTGAAGTCATGGTGGCGGTCAGCGGGCCGATGTTGATCAACAGCTCGGCGGGGTTGCATCAAGCGGCGCGAACCGGCATGGGCATCGTGATGGTTCCCGATGCGCTGGTGGAACAAGACCTTCGGGACGGAAAACTGGTGGCCTTGATGCAGGACTACCAACTGCCAAGTCGGCCGATGAACCTGGTGTATGCCCAGGACCGCTACCGTTTGCCGAAATTGCGCAGCTTCGTTGACTTTGCACTGCAGTGGTGGGGCAAGCACTAGCCGGGGCAATACGCCATGAACTAATCTCCTCGACTGACGAGTCACGTTAATATCAGGACGGCAGGGAGACCGATGATGGGTGAGGCATCGAAAATCGAGCCGTTGAAGTTCGATCTGTCAGATTTTAACGAAGACATGCTGCACACCATTCTGGAACTGGTCAGCGATGGTATCTGGGACTGGAACGCCAACACCGGGTTCGTCTATCGCAACCCTGGGTGGTACGAGATGCTCGGCTATACGCCTCATTCCCTGGACAACAATGTGTTGACCTGGGAAAACGTGATCCACCCCGACGATTATTCGCGGGTCATGGCGTTGTTTGATGACTACCTGGATCAGCGCGCTCCCGGTTATCAGGCCGAGTATCGCTGCCGCATGCGCGATGGCACTTACACCTGGATCGAGGATCGCGGCTACGTGCTGGCACGTAATGCCGACGGCTCGGTGGCGCGAATGATCGGCGCGCACCGCAGCATCGAAGACAAGAAACGCCTGATCGAAGAAATGGAGCGGCGTAATCAATCCCTGGAAGCCATCGTCAAGGAACGCACTCGGGAGTTGTCCCGGGTCAATCAGCAGTTACAGATTCAACTCGAAGAAAATCGCAAATTGGCAGAAACCGATGTGCTGACCGGCATCGCCAATCGCTATCGACTGGAGAAAACCCTGCCCAAGGAATGCGACCGCGCCCAACGCTTCCGCGAACCCCTGTCGCTGATCGCCATGGACCTCGATGACTTCAAAAATATCAACGATCACTACGGTCACGCCCTGGGAGATGCAGCGTTGGTGCAAGTGATCGAGAGTGTGAAGCACTGCGTGCGCAAAGGCGATCTGTTGGCGCGCTGGGGCGGTGACGAATTCATCCTGATTTTGCCCAATACCTTGTTGGCCGACGCCAGGTCACTCGCTGAAAGAATCCGTCATGGCCTGGCGAGCCTGCTGCCGGTCGGGGACTATCAAGTGACCATGAGTTTTGGCGTGGTGCAGCGCTTTGAAGAAGAACAACAGACCGGGTTGCTGGCCAGGGCCGATCAGGCGTTGTATCGGTCGAAAATCGCGGGCAAGAACCTGATTTCTGGGTGAGGCGACTCCGTCCTGTCAGCCGCCCTGCATGCCCGCTTTCACCAATACTGGTTTTTCCTGATACCGATTCGGAAACAGTTGCTTCAACTGCGCCACTTTCGGCAGGTCATTGATCACGATGTAGGGGTAGGTCGGATGCTCGGTCAGGAAGTCCTGATGCTCCTCTTCCGCCGGGTAGAAACCGTTGTAGCTTTCCAGCTTGGTGACAATCGGTTTATTGAACGAATGGGCAGCGTCGAGCTGGGTGATGTAAGCCTGGGCGACGCGTTGCTGTTCGGTGCTTTTCGGGAATAGCGCCGACCGATACTGAGTGCCTCGGTCCGGGCCCTGGCGGTTGAGTTCGGTGGGGTTGTGGGCCACCGAGAAATAGATCTGCAGCAGGCTTCCGTAACTGACCTGAGCGGGATCGAAGGTCACTTCGACGGCCTCCGCATGGCCGGTGTCACCCTCGCTGACCCGCTCGTATTGAGCGGTATTGGCTGCGCCACCGGCATAACCGGAAACCGCATTTTTCACCCCTTTGACATGCTGGAACACGCCTTGGACGCCCCAGAAGCAACCGCCGGCAAAAACCGCCGTTTCGCTGTGCGCCTGGGTGGTTTCGTCAAGCGTCGGCGCCGGGATGATGACCGCCTCTTCGGCGCCTGCGAACGAGAATGCAGAGCACTGACCAATTACGCTGGCGGCGGCCAAACCCAGAAATGTGCGACGCCAGTTGAATGGGGTTTTCATGGGCTGTCTCCTGAATGAATGGGGGCTATCAACCAAAGGTAAACGCATACGCCGACACACCCGGATCGAGAAACTCGATGCTGAAGGTCCGGTCTTTTACGCCTGTGCTCTGGCGTACCAGTTGATACAACCGCTGCTCGGTGACGCTGCCGCGGCCATCAGGCGCGACGTCGATACCGTGGGCATCACCTGGGGGCTTGCCGTCGATCAACACTTTGAAACGCACCGGTTTGCCGTCAGCACCGGGGCCCAACACCAAGTGCAAGTCGCGAGCGTGAAACCGATAGACGATACGACTGGCCGCAGCGTTTGAAACGGCCCGCTCCGGACCGACAGCCCATTGACCGTCCAGGCTCCAGTCATTGAGGGCCAGTTGTGACGGTGGCTTATAGGCAGTCGCCTTGTCCGGCACCAGGCTGGTTTCAGAGGCGAAATGCTCCATCCGTCGGTAGCCGACATAGGTTTCGGGGGATTGCACTTCATTCATGTCCGGGGCGAGTTGAACACCCTGGGCGTTGGCATTGATCAGCCCCTGCGCGACTTTCGCCGCTCCCGCCTCACGCAACAGTTGCTGAATCACTTGCTCGGACTCGGCGTACTTGCCTTCACCAAAATGGTGATAACGAATGCGTCCCTGAGCATCGGCAAAGTAATGGGCCGGCCAGTATTCGTTGTTGAAAGCACGCCAGATCTTGTAGTCATTATCGATGGCCACCGGGTAGGTGATGCCCAGGTCCTTCATGGCTTTGGTGACATTGCCCACATCCCGTTCGAAGGCAAACTCGGGCGCATGGACACCGATCACCACCAAACCCTGATCGCGATACTTCTCAGCCCAGGCCTTCACATACGGCAGGGTGCGCAGGCAGTTGATGCAGGAGTAAGTCCAGAAATCCACCAGCACGACCTTGCCCTTCAACGCCTGAGCGGTGAGTGGGGGCGAGTTGAGCCATTGCACGGCGCCGTCCAGGGATGGAAGGCTGCCCTCAATCGGCAGCGCGTTCGCGGTCACTTTCATCGCATCTCCAGCGGCCATCATGCCGCCGGCGGGTTGATCGCCGGCCCGTGGAATCTGCGCCATCATCGCCCCGCTGTTGGCCGGAGTCTTACTGGCCAACCGGTTGACCAGCGCCTGTTCGAGACCGCCGGTGGACGCCGTTGAAACCCGCGCCAGAATCCCGGTGTCCAGTCCCAGGGCTATCGCCACCACACCAACCAGCATCGCAGCGCCCAGGCCTCGACGCAGCCACTCGCCCGCGCCTATCGAGCGCTTCATTGCGGCGAAGACCTTACCGCCCAGCAGCAGTGCCGCAGCGAGAGAAGTGGCGGCACCGGCCGCGTAAGCCAGCAGCAACACAGTGGTTGCGATGCTTGCCCCTTGCAGCGCCGCGCCGGTCAGCAGCAAACCCAGAATCGGCCCGGCGCAGGGTGCCCAGAGCAGGCCCGTGGCGACGCCGATCAGGAATGAAGCGCCGGGACGCGGCCGGGCATCGGCGCCCGCGGCTTGCGACAGCCGACCGCCGGCTGCCACCAGTGGACGCGTCAGGCGTTCGGCCAACCGCGGCAGCAACAGCGTCAACCCGAACAGTGCAACGAACAGCAACGCGAGCCAGCGACCGTATTGATTGACTTGCACCACCCAACCGCCGCCCACCGCCGCCAACGAGGCGACGAGCGCGAAGGTCAGCGCCATCCCCGCCAGCAGCGGCAAGCCACTTTTCATAAATGGCTGCCCGGTGCGAGCGAAGACAAAGGGCAATACCGGCAGAATGCACGGGCTGACAATCGTCAGCACACCACCGAGATAAGCGAGGACCAGAAGCCACATAACGTCGACCTGCATGAAGTGAGTGAAAGGAAGTGCCCATGGATTACGCCTGTGGCTTGAAGGTCAGCGCCAGGCCGTTCATGCAGTAGCGCAGCCCGGTGGGCTTTGGCCCATCCTCGAAGACATGCCCCAGATGACCGCCGCAACGACGACAGTGCACCTCTTCGCGCAATACACCGAAGGAGCGGTCCTGTCGGGTGGCCACCGCGTTGTCCAGGGGAGCCCAGAAACTCGGCCAGCCAGTACGACTGTCGAACTTGGTGTCGGAAGAAAACAACGGCAGATCACAACCGGCGCAGGCAAAAACGCCTTTGCGGTGCTCGTTGTTCAGCGGGCTGCTGTAGGCCCGTTCGGTGCCCTCTTCGCGCAGTATTTCGTACTGCTCGGCGCTGAGCCGGGCATGCCATTCGCTGTCGCTGTGGGTCACCTCGAAAACCTCCTGCGCGCGGGCTTCATCGACCAGCGCAACGCTTGTGGAAAATTTTGGCAATACACCGATCACCAGGGCTGCAGCCCCCAGCCCGCCGCTCGCTACAAGAAACTGTCGCCGTGAAAACATGGCCTTCTCCAAAATTCCAGGTGCCTTGCATGGAACACAGCCTAGGCTTGAGTTGATCGCCAAATCCTCACGAGGAGTTAAATAATTCGTGATAACTCAACCTCAGGAAAACCCGCACAATGTGTTCATTGCGTCACAAAGGATCGAGCTCCATGGAACAGACCAAACGCGTCCTGGTGGTCGAGGACGACCTGCACATCGCCGACCTTATCTGCCTGCATCTGCGTGATGAGCAGTTCGAGGTGGTGCACTGCGCCGACGGCGACGAGGGCATGCGTCTGTTGCAGCAAGGAAGCTGGGACGCACTGATCCTCGACCTGATGCTGCCCGGCGTCGATGGCCTGGAAATCTGCCGCCGCGCCCGGGCCATGGCCCGTTACACACCGATCATCATCACCAGTGCGCGCTCCAGCGAAGTACATCGGATTCTGGGACTGGAGCTGGGCGCAGACGATTACCTGGCCAAACCCTTTTCCATGCTCGAGCTGGTGGCACGGGTCAAGGCACTGCTGCGACGGGTCGACGCCATGGCCCGCAATCTGAAAATGGATGCTGGCAGTCTGATCAGCGATGGCCTGTCCATCGACCCGATCACCCGTGAAGTCTCCCTCGACGGCCGGCGTCTTGACCTCACGCCACGGGAATTCGACCTGCTGTACTTCTTTGTCCGTCAGCCTGGCAAAGTCTTCTCGCGCATGGACCTGCTCAATGCGGTGTGGGGCTACAGCCACGAAGGCTATGAACACACGGTCAACACTCATATCAACCGCCTGCGGGCAAAGATCGAGGCCGATCCGGCGCAACCGGCGCGCATCCTCACGGTGTGGGGCCGTGGCTACAAATTCGCAGCAAGCGGAGAGCAGCCATGAGGCTGACCCTGACTCAACGCCTGTCCCTGGTGTTCGCCGTGCTGTTGCTGGTGTGCTGCGGTACCTCGGCGTGGATGCAGGTGCGCTCCAGTCAGATGCATGAACTGGAAGTGGTGCAAGGCTTGTCGCGGGATCTGGCGCAACACATTGCCCACGACACCGTGCTGATGGACCGCAATGGCCCGATGCCCAATGCGGTGCGCGAACTGTTCAGCCAGCTGATGCTGGTCAATCCCAGTGTCGAGGTCTATCTGCTGGACACAGGAGGCCGGATTGTCGGCAGCGCCGCGCCCGAAGGCCGGATACACAGGGAGCAGGTCGATCTGCTGCCAATCCAGCGCTTGCTCAAAGGCGAGGCATTGCCGATTCTCGGCGACGATCCACGCAGCGTCGATGGTCGCAAGGTGTTCAGCGCCGCGCCTTTGCGGGTCAACGGTCAGCCGGCCGGTTATCTGTACGTGGTGTTGCTCAGCGAAGCGCATGACCGCTTCGCCGAGCGCGGAGCCACCAGCGCCGCACTCAATACCGCGTTGTTGTCCATCGGACTGGTGGCGTTGCTGTGCCTGATTGCCGGCCTCACGGCATTCGCCCTGATCACCCGGCCATTGCGTCGCTTGACCGAGAAAGTCAGTCAGTTCGATATCAACGGCGTTCCGACCGCTTCGCCCGAACCTGAGCCGGAGCCCATGGAAAAGGCCGCCAGCCACGATGAAATAGCCGTACTCGACGCAGCCTTCCGACAGATGCAAGCGCGCCTCGGTGAACAATGGCGCTCGCTGACCCGTCAGGATCAGGAGCGTCGCGAACTGGTGGCCAACATTTCCCACGACCTGCGCACACCGCTGGCCTCGCTGCACGGTTACCTGGAAACCCTTTCGCTCAAGGACGCCACCTTGTCCCCCGCCGACCGCCGTCGTTATCTGGGAATCGCCCTGGATCAAAGCCGCAAGGTCGGCGGCCTGGCGCAATCACTGCTGGAACTGGTGCGGCTGGAACACGGTTTCGTGCAACCGGTGCTGGAGCGTTTCTCCCTGACCGATCTGGTGCAGGACATTTTTCAGAAATTCGAACTCAGCGCCGAAGCGCGCCAGATTGAACTCAAGGCCACCTTCGCCCCCAACGTCGCCGTGGCCTGCGCCGACCTGGGGCTGATCGAGCGGGTGCTGACCAATTTGTTCGACAACGCCCTACGCCACACGCCCCCAGGCGGAGAAATCGAACTCAGCCTCCGCCCCCAAGGGTCTTTTATCGAAGTGACCGTCAGCGACACCGGCCCCGGCATCGACCCCGAATTGCGCGAAGGTCTGTTCCTGCGTCCATTCAACATTGGCGGCGCACGGCGCGATGGCGGGCTGGGATTGCGGATCGTGCACCGGATCCTGCAATTGCACGGTCGCGAGATCGAGCTGATCGATGTGCCGGGACGCGGCGCGACTTTTCGTTTTTCCTTGCCGGTGGATGAGCAAACGGCGGAGCAGTGGATGACTCGTTCGATGAATATGAATTCGACGGGGAAATAGTCGATAGCCTCGGCCATGGCAGCAGCTATTATCCGGACTCTTCATTCCCGGCACGGACGCTACGTAATGCTCAACACCCTGCAAAACACCCCTCTATGGGTTTATGCGATCTTTCTGCTGCTCTGTTACTACGGCGTCAAAGCCTTATCCCCAACCCATGAAAGCAAAACGTCGTTGCTTGTCACTCCACCGCTTTTGCTCGGCTGGTCGTTGTACTCGCTGAACCTGACGCTGAACCCTCAACTATCGATTGGCTGCTGGTTGGCCGCCGTCATTATGGGCAGCCTCACGGCACTGGTTGTATTTGCGCACAAGGGTATTGAGCTGGATGATCCGGAAACCGGGCTGATCGTGCCGGGCACGGTTAAAACACCGGTGCTCTACCTGCTGTTTTTTGCCGTGAACTATTACTTGGGCTATCAGGATGAGGTGCATCCGGAGTTCGCCGTCACTGTTGAGATGTTGCTGCTCAAGGCCACGGCGTCAGGTTTTGTCTGCGGATTGATCAGCGGGCGGGCGCTGAAACTTTATCGGGTGCTACTGACACTCCAGGCAAAACGCCCGCAGATGTCAGTCAGCTAAAAGCGCTCTCACCAAAAATGCAGACCAGCCACCGGTTCATCCGTGACAACGCAGCGCTGGTCCAATAGATTAGGCGGCCTGAAAAAGCCCCGTGCTTTCTCGCCTCTATCCAAGTTAAAGAAGTAGTGAAATTTCAATGTCCGATTCCAATACCGCTGAATCCGTAGTCACCTTGTCGTCCAAAGCGGAATACGAAAACTCCATCAATCTTTCACAACACGTGCCTCAGGCCAAGACCATCAGCGAGATGGTTCTGGACGCTTTTCAATCCACCCGGGAAAGCGACCAGATCCGCGAACTGCGCGCCGCGATTCGCCAGGCTCACGACAGCTTCGATGACGATAAAGCCTACGAATTGATGGGCGAACTCAAGCAATTGAAAGACGCCGAAGCGGCCGATATTGCCGCCCTGGAAGACCTGAGCAGCAAATTCCCGATCAGCCGCATTCTGTCCAGCTTCAAGGACGACCCGGCGTTCCAGGAAATCGTTTATGGCCTGGCGCTGAAAGTGCTGAACCAGACTCACCAAGCCATCAGCAACCCGAGCAGCGGCAAGAGCAAAGCGGCTCGCGCCAAAAAAGAAGTCGAAGTGTTCACCATCAGCAAGGACGGCATCAGCGTCACCCTGCCCCTGCGCACCCCGCGCTCGCGCCTGAACGTTGACCGTGAAGCGCTGGAATTCCTGGGCTTCACTTTCGTCGGCGAAGGTGAAGAAGCGGAGCTGGAAAGCGAGACGTTCCTGGACAATGCCGGGGCCGAACAACCGGTCAACCGCAAAAACATCATCACCGCGCTGCAGCAGCAGACCGCGTTCGACGGCTACAGCATCACTGCGCAGTAACGCTAAACGCTGCACACAAAAATCCCCGCCATCAAGCGGGGATTTTTATTGCCTGTACACCAATCGTGATTAAACGAAAAAGCCCCGCCCTTCTCACGAAGGGCGGGGCTTTTCTTTACAACATCCGACGCTTAAGGCGCGTACGTCAGCAACAACTCGCCCGGCACTTTGAAGTCCAAAGACATCATCACGCTCAACGCGGTAATGGTGAAGATCGAGAACACGAACAGCTTGCGTGCCCAGACCGTGTCATCCACTGCCTTGTAGCCGGTCCAGGCCATGTACAGCCAGTACATGCCCATGGCCGCGGCGACGGCGAGGTAGCTCATGCCGGCGTAGCCGCTGAAGGTCAGCATCAAGGTCGCCACGAGGAAGGCCAGGATGTAGAGCAGGATGTGTTTCTTGGCCACTTCAATGCCGCGCTTCACTGGCAGCACCGGAATCGATGCGGCCAGGTAATCGTTGAAGCGGAAGATTGCGATGGCGTAGGAATGCGGCATCTGCCACAGGCTGAACATCACCAGCAACGTCAGTGCGGCCATGTCGAAGTTATTGCTGACCGCGACGTAACCGATCACCGGTGGCATCGCCCCCGACAGACTGCCCACCAGCGTGCCGTGAACCGACTTGCGCTTGAGGTACAGGCTGTAGAAGCCGACGTAGATGACAAAACCGATCACCGCGAACAACGCGGCCAACGGGTTGGCCACCTTGTACAACAACGCAACGCCGGCGACACCCAGGACGGTCGCATAAGCCAGGGCCAGTTTCAGGGAGATCAAGCCCTGGACCAGCACCCGGTTCTTGGTGCGTTCCATCTTCAGGTCGATGTCGCGGTCGATGCAGTTGTTGAACACGCAACCGGAAGCCACGACCAGGGACGTGCCGATCATCGCGGCCAGGAAAATGGCCAGATCGACATGCCCTTTGGAGGCCAGGAAAAATCCGCCTGCCACAGAAAGCACGTTACCGAAAATGATCCCCGGTTTGGTGATTTGGATAAAGTGCTTAAAGGACATCCGGACTTACCTCACTTCGCCATCATGTTGGTGTGGATGCTGAACATGATCCACAGCGACAGGCCAACCAGCAGGACAATCACGATCGCGGCGAAAACAAACGCAATCACGTTGTTACGCTGCGCGGCGGAACGGTCCAGGTGGAGGAAGTACACCAGGTGCACCAGCACCTGGATAACGGCGAAAGCCAGTACGATCCACAGGGTCAGCGACTTCGGCAGCGACGGGTACATCACCAGACCGAACGGGATCAGGGTCAGGATTACCGACAGGACGAAGCCAATGACGTAGGACTTGACGCTGCCGTGACCGGCGTCGTCATGAGAGTGCGCGTTAGCCATTTACATAGTCCCCATCAGATAAACAACGGTGAATACGCAGATCCACACCACGTCCAGGAAGTGCCAGAACAGGCTCAGGCAGCTCAGACGGGTCTTGTTGGTCGCCGTCAGGCCTTTTTTCTGCACCTGGTACATCATGATCGCCATCCAGATCAGACCGCTGGTCACGTGCAGACCGTGGGTGCCGACCAGGGTGAAGAACCCGGACAGGAAGCCCGAACGGTTAGGGCCATAGCCCTCGGAGATCAGCATGTGGAACTCGTTGATCTCCATGCCGATGAAGCCGGCACCGAACATGAAGGTCAGGGCCAGCCAGCCCAGGACCTGCTTCTTGTTGCCACGGAAGAACGCCAGCATGGCGAAGCCGTAGGTGATCGAACTGAACAGCAGCAGAGCGGTTTCGCCCAGTACGTATGGCAGTTCGAAGATGTCGTGGCCCGACGGGCCACCCGCTACGTTGTTAACCAGTACCGCGTACGCTGCGAAGATCGACGCAAACAGAATGCAGTCGGTCATCAGGTAGAGCCAGAAACCGAATACGGTCATCTCGCCCGAGTCGTGGTGATGGTCATCATGCCCATGTCCATCGACATGGGTGTGTCCAGCATTGGTCACTAAGTTCGACATGGTTTAAGCCTGTTCCAACGAGGTTTCAACACGGGTGGTGGTGGCTGGGACTTTCCCGGCTGCTACCAGACGCTTGTGCTGCTCGGCTTCGATGCGCTCGATCACGTCGACCGGCACGTAGTAGCCTTGATCATCACGGGCCGCGTGGATCGCGAAGTAGATCACGGTGCCTGCCAGGCTGGCGATTGCCAACCACCAGATGTGCCAGATCATCGCGAAACCGAATACGGTCAACAGTGCGCCCATGACCACACCGGTCGCGGTGTTGTTTGGCATGTGGATCGGCTCGTACTTGGTCGGAGCCTTGTACGCGGTGCCGTTTTCCTTGGCTTCGGTGAACGGGTCGACAACGTCGGCTTTTGGCAGCACGGCGAAGTTGTAGAACGGAGGTGGCGAGGAGGTCGACCATTCCAGGGTGTGGGCATTCCATGGGTCGCCGTGCTCGCACATGTTCTGCGGCAGCTTGCGGTCACGGATACTCACGTACAGCTGGATCAGCTGGCAGGCGATACCCGCAGCGATCATCACCGCACCGAACATGGCAACGTACAGGTACGGCACCCACTCAGGGTTGGTGGTGGCGTTCAGACGACGGGTCATACCCATGAAGCCCAGTACATAGAGCGGCATGAACGCGACGAAGAAGCCGGAGATCCAGAACCAGAATGCTGCCTTGCCCCAGCCTTCGTGCAGCTTGAAGCCGAACGCTTTCGGGAAGTAGAAGGCGAAGCCTGCGATGTAACCGAATACCGCGCCGCCGATGATCACGTTGTGGAAGTGCGCGATCACGAACAGGCTGTTGTGCAGTACGAAGTCAGCACCCGGGATGGCCAGCAGTACGCCGGTCATGCCGCCGATGGCGAAGGTCACCATGAAGCCCAGGGTCCACATCACCTGGCTGGTGAAGCGCAGACGGCCCTGGTAGATGGTGAACAGCCAGTTGAACAGCTTCACACCCGTCGGGATGGAAATCAGCATCGTCGCCAGACCGAAGAAGGCGTTGACGCTGGCACCCGAACCCATGGTGAAGAAGTGGTGCAGCCAAACCATGAAGCCCAGGATCGAGATCGCGCCCGAAGCGTAGATCATCGAATGGTGGCCGAACAGCTTCTTGCCGGTGAAGGTCGAGATGACTTCGGAGAAGATACCGAACGCCGGCAGGATCAGGATGTAAACCTCAGGGTGACCCCAAGCCCAGAACAGGTTGACGTACATCATCGGATTACCACCAAGTTCATTGGTGAAAATGTGGAAATCCATGTAACGGTCAAGCGTCAGCAAAGCCAGGGTAGCGGTCAGGATCGGGAACGAAGCCACGATCAGGACGTTGGCCCAGGTGCAGGTCCAGGTGAAGATCGGCATGTCCATCAGCTTCATGCCAGGGGTACGCATTTTCAGCACGGTGGCCAGGAAGTTGACCCCCGTCAGCGTCGTACCTAGCCCGGATAGCTGCAGCGCCCAGATGTAGTAATCCATCCCCACGCCCGGACTGTATTGCAGACCCGACAGCGGCGGATAGGCAACCCAACCAGTCTTGGCGAATTCGCCAACGCCCAGGGACAGGTTGATCAGCACCACGCCGGAAACCAGCAGCCAGAAGCTCAGGGAGTTCAGGAACGGGAAGGCAACGTCACGCGCGCCGATCTGCAACGGCACTGCAAGGTTCATCAGGCCGGTGAAGAATGGCATCGCCATGAAAATGATCATGATCACACCGTGGGCGGTGAAGATCTGGTCATAGTGTTCAGGTGGCAGGTAGCCAGGCGAACCCTCGGTGGCCATGGCCAACTGGGTACGCATCATGATGGCGTCGGCAAAGCCACGCAGCAGCATGACCATGGCGACGACGATGTACATCACGCCGATTTTCTTGTGGTCGACCGAGGTCAACCACTCGGTCCACAAATAGGTCCACTTCTTGAAGTAGGTGATTGCAGCGAACAGTGCCAGACCACCGAGCGCGATCATGGCGATGGTCACCATTACGATCGGTTCGTGGAACGGGACCGCTTCCCAACTTAATTTACCAAACATCGTTTACTCCTCTGCCCCGGCAGCTGAATGCGAACTCATGTCCATTCCTTCCATGGCGGCCACTTCGTGCTCTTTCTTCTCGTGGTGCACTGGCTTGCCCGGTTTCATGCCTTCGTACTTGTCGACGATGATCTGGAACAGGTTCGGCGTGACCGAGGAGTAAAGCTCGACTGGGTTGTTCTGGCTTTGTTTGGACAGGGCTGCGTATTCAGCTTGTTCAAGCTGTTTAGGTGCCTTTTTGACTTCGCTTACCCAGGCGTCGAAATCTTCCTGAGAAGTGGCGATAGCTTTGAATTTCATGCCGGTGAAACCCGCGCCGCTGTAGTTGGCGGAGATACCGTCCATTTCAGCGTTCTGGTTGGCGATCAGGTGCAGTTTGGTCTGCATGCCCGCCATCGCGTAGATCTGACCGCCCAGAGCAGGGATGAAGAACGAGTTCATCACGGCGTCGGAAGTGATCTTGAAGTTGATCGGGGTGTGCGCCGGGAACACGATCTTGTTGACCGTGGCGATGCCTTGTTCCGGGTAGATGAACAGCCACTTCCAGTCCAGCGCGACCACTTCAATGGTGACCGGCTTGACGTCGGATTCCAGCGGCTTGTAAGGATCCAGTGCGTGGGTCGACTTGTAGGTGACGTAACCCAGGGCAATGATGATCAGTACCGGAATAGTCCACACCGCGATTTCGATCTTGGTGGAGTGGGACCATTTTGGCGTGTAGACGGCGTCCTGGTTGGAAGCGCGGTATTTCCAGGCGAACAGGAACGTCATGACGATGACCGGCACGACGACCAACAGCATCAGCAGCGTTGCGGTGATGATCAGGTTTCGCTCATCCAGGCCGACCTGGCCCTTGGGATCGAGCAAGGTCATGTTGCAGCCTCCCAGCAACAACGTGCCGAGCAGCGGCAATAAGCCTAGTAGTCTGGGGTACCTGTTTTTACTCATCTCACGACCTCTAAAGCAGCTTGCGCAATGCAGTTGGGTTTTGATCGCCAACACTTCACCCTGCCAAGGGTTGGCATTTTTCTTGGATTGAATAAGGGCCTGCCCGTCGCGCGTCAGACGCGGCTCGACAATTGCTGGGCCTGCGGTGTGTTCTTATTCGAATTCGTGGTCAAGGGCCTTGTTACAGACCAATTCCATTTGGTGCGGATCGTCGGAAGGCACCGACAATGGGGGGTCGCATGAAGCCATCAGGCTTCTCGACGCCCTGTTCTACTCATAAGCCTGAGTCAGGATGAGCAGTGCCGGGAATTCAGTGCGGGCGATTGTAGATATGTAGCGATTCATAAACCATGTCTCATCCCGAAATAATTTTTATCCGTTCCAGCAACAATCATTCACGGTTTTTGCAAAAGTGGGCCATGGTATCGAAATTAATTCTCAACAAAAACACCAAAAAATGTAGGTGTACCGCGCGAAGTTCAGACAGCTTCCTGGGCTCTGCGCTCGCCTCAGACCCTGCTCTACCCCCTATGTGACAAGGGCTTTGGCCATTCGCCAGCCCCTGTTAAAACTGCCTGTTTCGGCTGATTGGCACTGAAAGCGGTAGTGGCTTGCAGAGCCTGTTTTGGGTACCTTGAGGTGTCCCGATTCCATGTCTTGAAATGACTTGCGACACTCGAGCTGTGACAACATGTCGCACACATGCCGCATCCATAATTGTCGCGCATCAAGGTCTTTTCATTTGAGCTTTGAACATGCAAAACGCCCCGGCCTCTGAACGAGGACCGGGGCGTTTTTTGTTTCCTGCAACGGTGTGGCGGACGGTCTCAGCGCAGGGCTTTGCGGTTACGCCAAGTGAGCAGCGGCACCAGCACCACGACCAGCACGAACGCCGTCAGCGCCCACTGTGCCAGGGACAAACCAAGGATCGGCGGGTACGGCGTGGAGCAGAAACCGTCGACCTGGAAGCCCAGCGGGAAGATCTTCGCCAGCGGCAGGCCGTCGACGATCGGTTGCAGCACATCGATGCCACAGCTGACTTCCGGGTACAGCTGGGTATAGACGTGATGCCCGGCCACCCCAACGCCTGCGATGGCGCTGATCACCACCAACGCCTCGAACAGCGTGATGCTGCGGCGGGTGCGCATCGCTGCGCCGATAAACGCGAAGAGCGCGATCAGCAACAATGCGTAGCGCTGCAAGATGCACAGCGGGCACGGCGCCTCGCCCAGCACCACTTGCATGTACAGCGCGCCACCGATCAGCGCCAGGCAGATGATGCCCAGCAACACCAGATAGCGCCGTTCACGTCCCAACCGCATTGTTTCCTCGCTCATCGCGTTTCCCTTCTGTGTCCGTGGATCAGCTCGCCGGCGGCTGCGCTTGCAGCTGCTGCATCAGGCTGATGTTGTCTTCGATATGCCAATTGGCCGCGATGCGACCGTTGTCGATCTGATAGATATCGGTTGCCCGGAAGTCTACACGCTGACCCTGACCTTTGAGAGCCTTGAACGGGCCGGTGAAGTGCCCGCGAAAGTGCAAATGCACCACCACCCGATCACCGGCAATGATCATTTGTTCGATCTCGCAGCTCAGGTCCGGCACCGCCGTGCGAAAGAACTTCGACGCCAGCAGTGGCCCGGTCGGCCCCTGAACCCGGCCTTCTGGCGGGGTCTTGTCGACGAACTGCTCTGACAACGCAGCCTTGGCCAACCCCTCCTCCCCGGTGTTCCAGAAGCTGCCATAACGCCGGGCGGCCAATTCCATGGAATCGCGCTGCGCCTTGGGCAGGCTCTGATCGACAATCAGGCTCTTGGGCTGGAGCAAGGTCGGTTCGGCAGAGGCAAACGGACTCGCCAGCAGCGCAGCGGTCAGGCTGAAGCCGGCCAGGGTTAAACGGCGGGAGATAGTGATGTGAGTCATGGGGCGATCCTGATCATGTAAACGAACGAGCGCCTATCATCAGCATCGGGGAATAAACGATAAACCGGTTAAGAACGGATTAACCTTTAAGCGTTTTTTACGAATCGGGACCGAGGTGAAGCTTGCCCGTGAAGAAAGCGACTCGGTCCCCCGACCGAGTCGCCGCAACTGCTTACTCCAACGCCGCAGCCGGCCCGAAGAACTCGTAACGGCTTTGCTTCTCCGGCACACCCAAGGCCTTGAGGTGACGCTTGATCGCCGCCATGAAGCCTTTAGGCCCCAGGAAGTAAGCATCCACATCGCGTTGCTGCGGCAACCACTCGCCGAGTTGCTCCTGGCTCAGCAGGCCAACCTTGTCCGCCGCCGGGCTGACGCCATCGTCTTCGGCGTAGCAATAGAAACGCTTGAGCTGCGGATGACGCTCGGCCAGCCCGTCGATCCAGTCGCGGAAGGCATGCACGCTGCCGTTGCGCGCACAGTGAATAAAATGCACCGGCCGCTCGGTCGCCAGCGCCGCTTCGAGCATTGCCAGCGTCGGGGTGATGCCGACACCGCCACTGATCAGCACCAACGGTTTGTCGCTGGCGGTCAGGGTGAAGTCGCCCGCTGGCGGGAACAGCATGATGCTCGCGCCGACGTGCAGTTGATCGTGCAAATGGTTGGAGGCGCGGCCACCGGTTTCGCGCTTGACGCTGATGCGGTACTGGCCCTTGTTGGCCAGCGCCGACAGCGAATAATTACGCCGGATTTCTTCGCCGTCGAGGATCAGTTTCATGCCGATGTACTGGCCGGGCTCGGCCGCGAGAATCGGCCCTTTATCCGCCGGTTCGAAGTAGAACGAAGTGATTTCCGAGCTTTCCTCGACCTTGGCCGCCACGATGAATTCCCGCGCGCCGCGCCAGCCGCCCGGTGCCTGGGCTTTCTGGTCGTAGATACTGGCTTCGGCACCGATCAGGATTTCGGCCAGTTGGTTGTAGGCCGCGCCCCAGGCGCTCATCACTTCAGGCGTGGCAATTTCGTCGCCCAGTACTTCAGAGATGGCTCGCAACAGGCAGCTGCCCACGATCGGGTAATGTTCCGGGAGGATTTGCAGGGCCACGTGCTTGTTGATGATCTTGGCCACCAGGTCGCCCAACTGATCGAGCTGGTCGATGTGCCGCGCGTACATCAATACACCGTTGGCCAAGGCGCGAGGCTGATCGCCGCTGGCCTGGTGGGCCTGGTTGAACAGCGGGCGGACTTCCGGGTATTCGGAGAGCATCATGCGGTAGAAGTGAGTGATCAATGCCTCGCCACCGCTTTCCAGCAGCGGTACGGTGGACTTGACGATGGCACGGTCTTGAACGCTAAGCATAAGAGCAACTCCTGGGCTTTATATGAATACCCTTTGCTTATCAGTTTCCATGCCAACAATTAAAACCTTATAAATCAAACAATTAAAAACAATGTAGTCATATCGACACTCATCGTTTTATAGTCATAGCGACTACACGGAGTCATTATGACTGCAAAATTACTGCTCACGACCCTGCTGCCCCTGGTCTCCGACCTGTCCCGCGAGCTGCCCGAAGGCGAGCGCTATCGGCGCCTGCTCGAAGCCATGCGCGCCCTGCTCCCTTGCGATGCCGCCGCCCTGCTGCGACTCGACGGCGAATGGCTGGTGCCGCTGGCTGTGGACGGGTTGAGCACCGACACCCTCGGCCGCCGCTTCAAGGTCAGCGAACACCCGCGCTTCGAAGCGCTGCTCAGCAGCCCCGGCCCGACCCGCTTCGCCGCCGACAGCGACTTGCCCGATCCTTATGACGGCCTGGTCGATGGCCTGCACGAGCATTTGGAAGTCCACGACTGCATGGGCTGCCCGCTGTTTATCGACGAGCGCCCGTGGGGCCTGCTGACCCTCGACGCCCTCGACCCTGAGCGCTTCGAGCCGATCGAACTGGATGCCCTGCAAGCCTTCGCCAGCCTCGCCGCCGCCACCGTAAACGCCGCCGAGCGCATCGAACGGCTGGCCAATCGCGCCGAAGACGAACATCAGCGCGCCGAGGTTTACCGTCAGGCCAGCGGCCAGCAGAACCGCGAAATGATTGGCCAGAGCAAGACCTACAAACGCCTGGTTGAAGAAATCAACCTTGTGGGCGGCAGCGATCTCACTGTGTTGATCACCGGGGAAACCGGGGTCGGTAAAGAGCTGGTGGCCCAGGCTATCCACGCCGCGTCGCCCCGGGCCGACAAACCTATCATTAGCCTCAACTGCGCCGCCCTGCCGGACACCTTGGTGGAGAGCGAACTGTTCGGCCACGTGCGCGGTGCTTTCACCGGGGCGACGAACGATCGTCGCGGCAAGTTCGAACTGGCCAACGGCGGCACGTTGTTCCTCGATGAAGTGGGCGAACTGTCGCTGGCGGTGCAGGCCAAATTACTGAGGGTGCTGCAGAGCGGGCAATTGCAGCGGCTGGGGTCGGACAAGGAGCATCAGGTCGACGTGCGGCTGATCGCAGCGACCAACCGCGACCTGGCCGAGGAAGTACGCAGCGGCCGCTACCGCGCCGACTTCTATCATCGCCTGAGCGTTTACCCGTTGCTGGTGCCCGCATTGCGGGATCGCGGTCGGGATGTGCTGTTGCTCAGCGGCTACTTCCTGGAACAAAACCGCTCACGCATGGGCCTCAACAGCCTGCGTCTGACCAGCGATGCTCAAGCGGCGTTGTTGGGGTATGGTTGGCCGGGGAACGTGCGGGAACTGGAGCACTTGATTGGCCGCAGCGCGTTGAAGGCGCTGGGTAATTGCACGCAACGGCCGAAGATTCTCAGCTTGAGCGCGGCAGATCTGGATTTGCCCAATAGCGGCGTAGAACAGGCAGCGGAACCCGTGGTCGCTGCGCCGGTAGCTGAGTTGATTCCAGGGGATTTGCGTGAAGCCACTGAGCACTATCAGCGCCAACTGATCAGCGCTTGCCTGGAACGGCATCAGCACAACTGGGCCAGCGCGGCGCGGGAGCTGGGTCTGGATCGGGCGAACCTGGGGCGGATGGCCAAGCGGTTGGGCATGAAATAGCTTCACCAGAATGAAGTAATACCCTTGTGGCGAGGGAGCTTGCTCCCGTTCGGCCGCGAAGCGGTCGTGAATTCAGCGATGGAGTTCTATCTGGAAAAATCAGGGACCGCTTCGCGCTCCAACGGGGGCAAGCCCCCTCGCCACAGGTAAGCTCCCTCCCACAGGGTCACCGTTTGGCTGGCAATGGGCATTTCCCCTAAAGCCAGCCCCCAACAAGTCGATAACCCGGCATCGATAGCTGTTGGCGATGCTCATAATCGCCTCACCTTTTCCACAGAAGGTTTTTATGTCTTCCAACAAAGCCCGCGCAGATTCACTTTCGCTTCTGCTGTTTACCTTGCGCAGCGGCAAGCTGATGGCGATCAACCTGCTGAAAGTCAGCGAAATCATCCCCTGCCCGCCGCTGACCAAGCTGCCGGAGTCGCATCCCCACGTCAAAGGCATCGCCACCCTGCGCGGCGCGTCGTTGTCGGTGATCGACCTGAGCCGCGCCATCGGCGAACGACCGCTGGAAGACCCGAACGGTGGCTGTCTGATCGTCACCGACGTCAGCCGCTCCAAGCAGGGCCTGCACGTTCAGGCGGTGAGCAAGATCGTCCACTGCCTGACCACCGACATCCGTCCACCCCCCTTCGGCTCTGGCGGCGTGCGCTCGTACATCACCGGCGTGACGTCGGTCGACGGTACGCTGGTGCAGGTGCTGGACATCGAAAAGGTCATCCACGGCATTGCGCCGGCGCAGATCGAAATGGCCCCGACCGAACTGAGCATGGAAGAGGCTGAAGTACTGGGCAATGCGCGAATTCTGGTGGTCGATGACAGCCAGGTCGCACTGCAACAATCGGTGCACACCCTGCGCAACCTCGGCCTGCAATGCCACACCGCCCGCAGCGCCAAGGAAGCCATCGACTGCCTGCTGGACCTGCAAGGCACCGCCCAGCAGATCAACCTGATCGTCTCGGACATCGAAATGTCGGAGATGGATGGCTATGCCTTCACCCGCACCTTGCGCGAAACCCCGGACTTCTCGCACCTCTACGTGTTGCTGCACACCTCGCTGGACAGCGCGATGAACAGCGAGAAGGCTCGACTGGCCGGGGCCAACGGGGTGCTGACCAAGTTCTCCTCGCCAGAACTGACCAAGTGCCTGATCGAGGCGGCCAGGGTCGTCGCCGAACAAGGTCACTGAGTGTGGCCGAGGACTTTTGTTTTCTGATGCTGCGCAACCTCGCCGAGGGTGTGCCGCCTTTCACTTGGCCAAACGACATTGAGTTGACCGAGTACCGTCCCGAACTCGCCGAAGCCGTTCATCACTTGATGGAACTGGGTTATCGGGAAGGCGGCGGTCGCGTGCCGGCGCTGGAAGTCTGGCAACAGCGTTTCGAAACCGATCCTGAATACGATCCTACCCTGTGCTTCATCGCTCTGGATGCCGAAGGCATCGTCGGCGTCGCCCAGTGCTGGACCAGTGCCTACATCAAGGACTTGGTGGTGCACCCGCGTGCTCGAGGCCTCGGACTTGGCCGTGCGCTGCTGCTCCATGCTTTCAAGGTGTTTGCGCAGCGCCGCGAAGGTTTTGTGGATTTGAAGGTGCGGGAAGACAACCTTCGGGCGCGGGGTTTGTATGAAAGTGCCGGGATGTATGTGGTCCGCCGGGAGCTGGTTCCAGTCTGAGACCGCCTTCGCGGGCAAGCCTCGCTCCTACAGATTCGATGTGATCGACGCATGACCTGTAGGAGCGAGGCTTGCCCGCGAAGAGGCCCGCACAACCGACATCAAACCATCAGGCATACTCCGACCTTGACCACTACACGCCAAGGATGCCTGATCATGAAAGCCACCACCCTGACCTTCCTCTGTCTCACCACCCTCGCCGCCCATGCCCACGCCTCCAGCCCCGATGCCTGGGCCGCCTTCGACAGAGCCGTGCTCGCCAGTTGCACCAAGGCCAGCGGCCTGAAAAAACCCCAACCCGTCGGCAACGCCGCGCAGTTCGATGACCGGGTCGGTTATACCGCGCTCCTGCTGCAAGGCCAGTACCCGCAAAAACACATGAAAGGCCAGCAAGGCACCGAGCTGTGCCTCTACAACAAGAAAAGCAAAACCGCTTACATCACCGAATGGGACTCCATCCGTCCAACCACAAAAGCGCAGTGAATGGCGCATAACTTGCTTTGGCACAGGCCTTTGCGGTGGCTTTCTGTCGCCGTTTCATGCCCTCACAGGTCACTGGCCCTTCAATGAATACACCGTTTTCCTGCGTAGGTTGTGGCAAATGCTGCAACGACCACCATGTTCCCCTGACACTGGCCGAAGCCCGCATGTGGGCGGCAGATGGCGGCCAGGTGATCGTGCTGGTGGAAGCCTTTCTCGCCAACGGCCTGGGCCTGCCAACACAACAACGCGAACACGCCGAACGCCGTTCGGCGCTGGTTCGCAGTGGCACTTGCGAAGCGCACGTGGCGATCACCTTTGCCGCCTACAACGTCGGCCCCTGCCGGAATCTTGACGAAGACAACCTCTGCAGCATCTACGAACGCCGACCGCTGGTTTGCCGCATCTATCCAATGGAAATCAACCCGCACATCCCGCTCAACCCGGCAGCAAAGGATTGCCCGCCCGAGTCATGGGACAAAGGCCCGGATCTGATTGTTGGCGGTGAACTGGTCGATCAGGAACTGGCGGGATTGATCCAGCGCTCTCGCCAAGCGGATCGCGATGAGATTCAGGCCAAGGATGCGATTTGCGCGCTATTGGGGATTCGAACGACAGCGCTGAAAGGCGATGGGTTTACCGCATATCTGCCGGACATGACCGCGTTTGCCATGGTGATCGATCAGGTGGCGCAGCAATCGCAGGCCGGGTCGGGCGGAGAATGGCTGTTTCATGTGTCTGGCGATGATATCGCCGGGCAAGTGCTGGCGGCCGGGGCGCAGGTGGTGACTGAAGCGCCGCTGAACTATGCGTTTATTTCGTTGCGGGCAGCGTAAACGCCAAACCGCTGCGCAGCATCCGTGCGCAGCGGTTCTTTTACTTTAGCGAGCAGCAACCGCCAGGCATTCGACTTCCACGCGCGCATCCAGCACCAGCTTTTTGCCAGCGAATGTCGTGCGAGCAGGCAAACGGTCCGCCGGAAAATAGCGGCTATACACCGTATTCATGGCAGCGAAATCATTGATGTCTGCAAGGATGACCGTGCATTTGACCAGCTGAGACAACGTCGAACCACTGCGGTGTAATGCGGCTTGCAGATTTTCCATGGTCTGGGTTATCTGCGGGACAATCCCGCCCTTGACCAACTCGCCATCGGAGCCCGTCCCGAGCACGCCGGACAGATAGAGGGTGGTGCCGGCTTGCACCGCTTCGGAGAATGGCAAGCCTCCTTCAGCAGGGAAATAGCGTGGCGAATCTGGCACGGTGGGCGGTAGGTAGCGCCCGGTAATCGCCTGGTACTGGCCATTCTGCTTGAGACGCTCAAGGGCCGCATTCAGCTCATCGCGCAAGGCGGTGTCGGATTTTCGCACAGCCATCGCCACGCCACTGCCCAGCATGGGGTCCTTGAGCGCAGGCCCGGCAAAATCAAATCCTTGCCCCTGAGGCTGACTTAAAAACGCCTGGGTGATTTCAATCGAGTCTTGCAGGGTCGCGTCGATCTCACCCGCCAGCAGGCTGGCTATCAGTTGACTGTTGAAATGAAAACTGCGCACCGTCACTCCCGCCGGAGCCCAACGGGACTTGGCGAACGCCTCACGGCTGGTACCTGTCAGAACGCCGACACGCTTGCCTTTGAGCGATTGCGCATCCGGCTGCAGATTCGCCCCTGTACGCGCCACCAGACGGCTGTTCAAGGGATAAAGATTATCGGTGAAGTCGAGCCGTTCTCGACGCGCCGGCGTTGCCGTCATGGGCATGATCACATCGAAATGGTTGGCCTCCAGGGCCGGGATATTGGTGGCGTAATCCTGATCAACCCAGACACAGCGTTTTTTGAGTTCGGTACATAGCGCATTACCCAGTTCGATGTTCAATCCGACCAGCTCACCTTTGTCGTTGCGACTCTCGAAGGGGGGAACCAGGGCCTCGACCCCGAAACGGATCTGTGGATTGGCCGCAGACGAAACACAGCCGGCGGTCAGGACCACCAGCGACAACAGGGAGAAGATTTTTACCAAAGGCATTTCGGTGACCGTCATCAAGCATTCAGGGACATGAATCTTTGATGAGTGGTCACCGACTTCCCAGAGGACAAATCGCTCATCCTTGTGGGAATTGTCTCAATGACAGAAGGAACTGCTACCGACAAAAAACGCCTGGCGGTCAGCGTTTGCCCATCGAACGACGAGTGCCAGGAGGCGCTGCGCCCGGGGTCTTGGTGTGGCCGTTCTTGGCGCCATTCTTGTACCAAGGCTGGCTGGCGCTCTTCGCGCCGGCCAGTTCCCCCGGCTTGAACGGAAACTTGAACGCCGGGATCGCCGCTTTGGTTTCGCTGTCGGCGCTGGAGTCGACGCTGTCGGGCAGGTCTGCCTGGTCGTCGCGCAAAGCGTCGGCAACCGGCGGTTGTGTCGGGGAAGTCATGAAAGCTCCGGGTGATGCTAAAGAGTCGGGCCCGGTAGGCGAGCCGCGAAAGGCGGCAGTATACCTGTGTCGGAGGCTGCAGGCTGCAGCTGGTCAGTCGGGTTTTGTGCCGACTGACCAACCGCCATCGCGAGCCTGCTCGCGATGGAACGATAACGCGGTCTACGCCGGATCGACGTTATCCAGCGCCCGGTTCACCGCCAGCTCCGCCAGCATGATGCTCTGTTGAATCGCCAGCGCCATGTAGCGCTGCGGGCCGGTCAGGACGTTGGCGAAATCGCTGGCCAGGACACTCGCCGTGGCTAACGATTCGTAGGCGTGGGCCAAGAGGCTTTCGGTATCCATATTCGGGGCGACGATGAACATGGTGCTGGGGCGGCGTTTTTTTTCGGTGTAGGGCGTTGGGGGATCGAGGTAGTAGTCGAGCGCGCGTTTTATGGCTTCGCGGTCTTTGAGTAATTCTTCGGCGCGCGAGGCTTCGGCGTTGGGGGTGGTGGTGTTGAAGGGTGGATCGGGGATTAACTTGTTGCTCATTGAAACATCCTCTAATCAATTGGAGCCATCACTCATCGTTTCTCACGCGACGGAGTGGTGGCAGCTATGTGCGGAGTGAGAAACCGGTAGAGGATCAAACCCGGCCGGACCGAAGTCCGCCCGCACACAGCCGCCATAGAGCATTGCAGGCAGCGGATAAGCTGGCGGCGATTATGGTGGTACTGGCGATGGATTAAAACCTCTTCCGGGCTCTCACACCCGATCGCTGAATTGTCAGCGACAGCAAAAGACTAGAGAGCCCGCTTCCGACGAACAACCTGAAAGATACGTGGGAAAGGTCTGCGTTCAGGCACATCGATTAAACATTCAAAAGCGGCACGCGGAGCGTCCCTGGCGGCATTCCCACGCGGGAGCGTGGGAACGATCATTCGGGTACAGACGAAAGAAATTGGTCGGCTGTCAGGCCGCCTTCGCGGGCAAGCCTCGCTCCTACGATGAAGCGGCGTACACCCGCCAAACTACAGGCCGAGCGTTAGCTCGCCTGCCGCTTTTGATCTTGATTCACCCGCCCCTTCGGGAGGCCTCGTTCCGGTGTTCATCTGGGGATTGGCGCGCAGCGCCGTTCGACGCAGTCGAACACATCGCATGTAGGTTGAAGCGAAGCCAACCGTAGGGCGATGCCCCCAGATGGATACCGGAGCGAAGGAACCCCGAGCCTCAGCGAGGGGCCGTACGTTCGGGGCGAGACCTTTTGGTTCCTTTTGGGGCGTTTGCCAAAAGGGACTCGCCGTAAGGGCGAAACCATAAGCCGCCGTTACCGCAGCAACGGATATGTACACCACCCACAAGAACATGGTCGGCCCAAAGGCCGCCAAGACCAAAGGAATCAGCAACAACCAAAGGAGGTCCAAACTGACAGAGCCGTCAGTTACCAGTCACGCTCCTGACCGGCGAACAGGTTTATAAAGGAAGGTATAAACCTGACAAAACCAGACCACTCAGCCCGGCGCCCCACTCGCATGCGAATTCAGAAAAAAACCGCCCTGCTCGCCGCCCTTCTGATCGCCCTGGCAGCGACGGGCGTTTGGTACGCCACCAAACCCGCCGCCACCAAACTGGCCGCCCCCACCGCCATTCCCGTGCGGGTGGTCAGCGTCGTCGAAAAAGATGTGCCCCGCTACGTCAGCGGCATCGGCTCGGTGTTGTCCTTGCACAGCGTGGTCGTGCGCCCGCAAATCGACGGCATCCTCACCAAACTGCTGGTCAAGGAAGGCCAACTGGTGAACCAGGGTGACCTGCTGGCCACCCTCGATGACCGCTCGATCCGCGCCAGCCTCGACCAGGCCCGGGCGCAACTGGGCGAAAGCCAGGCGCAACTGCAAGTGGCCCAGGTCAACCTCAAGCGCTACAAATTGCTGAGGGTCGACGACGGCGTGTCCAAGCAGACCTACGACCAGCAACAAGCCCTGGTCAACCAACTCAAAGCCACCGCCCAAGGCAATCAGGCATCCATCGACGCCGCTCTGGTGCAGCTTTCCTACACACAGATTCGCTCGCCAGTCACCGGTCGCGTTGGTATTCGCACAGTCGATGAAGGCAACTTCCTGCGCATGACCGACACCCAAGGTCTGTTCACGGTGACCCAGATCGACCCGATCGCCGTGGAGTTTTCCCTGCCGCAGCAAATGCTGCCGACCCTGCAAGGCCTGATCAACAATCCACAGCAAGCACCGGTCAAGGCTTACATCGGCGCCGACACTGACGGTGAAACCGGCAACCTGCTGGGCGAAGGTCACCTGACCCTGATCGACAACCAGATCAACGCCAACACCGGCACCATCCGCGCCAAGGCCGAATTCGCCAACCCCGCACAGAAACTCTGGCCGGGCCTGCTGGTGACGGTAAAGATTCAGACGGCGCTGGATAAAAATGCGCTGGTGGTGCCGCCCACGGTCGTACAACGCGGGCTCGATCAACATTTCGTGTACAGGGTCAACGGCGACAAGGTCGAAGCCGTGCAGGTACAGATGGTTTATCAAGGCAGCGGCCAGGACATTATCAAAGGCGTTAAACCGGGCGACGTGCTGGTCAGCGACGGCCAATCGAGACTCAAACCCGGCTCGACGGTTCAGGTACTGAGCGAGCCACCGCAAGTGGTCCAGTCGGAGCCAAAACCATGAAGGGCCACGGTTCCATTTCCGCGTGGTGCATCGATCATCCGGTGGCGACGGTCCTGCTGACCTTTGCCCTTATATTGCTCGGCGTCATCGCCTTCCCGCGACTGTCGATCGCGCCACTGCCGGAAGCGGAATTCCCGACCATTCAGGTGGCCGCGCAGCTGCCCGGTGCCAACCCGGAGACCATGGCCTCGTCGGTGGCCACGCCGCTTGAAGTGCAATTCAGCGCCATCCCCGGCGTGACCCAGATGACCTCGAGCAGCGCCCTGGGCTCGACCATCCTGACCCTGCAATTCACCCTCGACAAAAGCATCGACACCGCCGCCCAGGAAGTCCAGGCCGCGATCAACACCGCCGCCGGCAAACTGCCCAAAGATATGCCCAACCTGCCAACCTGGCGCAAGGTCAACCCGGCTGACAGTCCGGTGCTGATTCTCAGCATCAATTCACCGCAAATGCCCGGCACCGAACTCAGCGATCTGGTGGAAACCCTGCTCGCCCGTCAGATCAGTCAGATCGACGGTGTAGGCCAAGTGAACATCACCGGTCAGCAACGTCCGGCGATTCGCGTGCAGGCCTCGGCGGACAAACTCGCCGCCATTGGCCTGACCCTGGCGGACATTCGCCTGGCGATCCAGAAAACCAGCCTCAACCAGGCCAAAGGTGCGTTGTACGGCGAGTCGAGCATCTCGACCCTGTCCACCAACGACCAGTTGTTCCACCCCGAGGATTACAGCCAACTCATCGTTTCCTACAAGAACGGTGCCCCAGTTCATCTCAAGGACGTGGCCAAAGTGGTCAACGGTTCAGAAGATGCCTACATCCAGGCCTGGGCTGACGGCCAGCCGGGGGTGAACCTGGTGATTTTCCGGCAACCGAGCGCCAACATCGTCGAGACCGTTGATCGAATTCAAGCGGCCCTGCCGACACTGAATGCCATGTTGCCGGCTTCGGTGCAGGTCAAGGTGTTGATCGACCGCACCCAGACCATCCGCGCCTCGCTGCATGAAGTGGAAGTCACCCTGCTGATCGCGATCCTGCTGGTGGTGGCGGTGATGGCGCTGTTCCTGCGGCAACTGTCGGCGACCCTGATCGTGACAGCGGTGCTCGGTGTGTCGCTGACTGCCAGTTTCGCCCTGATGTACATCATGGGCTTCAGCCTGAATAACCTGACGCTGGTGGCGATCGTGGTGTCCGTCGGGTTTGTGGTCGACGATGCGATTGTGGTGGTGGAAAACATTCACCGGCACCTGGAGGCCGGCGACGGCATGCGCGAGGCGGCGATCAAAGGCGCCGGCGAGATCGGTTTTACCGTGGTCTCGATCAGTTTCTCGCTGGTGGCGGCGTTCATTCCGCTGCTGTTCATGGGCGGCGTGGTCGGGCGGCTGTTCAAGGAATTCGCCCTGACCGCGACCTCGACCATCCTGATTTCGGTGGTGGTGTCCCTGACCCTGGCACCGACGCTGGCCGCGCTGTTCATGCGCGCACCGGCGCATCATGCCCACAGCAAGCCGGGTTTCGGCGAGCGCTTGCTGGCGCTGTACGATAAGGGCCTGCGCCGCGCCCTCGCCCATCAGACATTGATGATCGGTGTGTTCGGCCTGTCGCTGGGGCTGGCCATTGCCGGTTACATCTTCATCCCCAAAGGCTTCTTCCCGGTACAGGACACCGGATTTGTCCTCGGCACCACCGAAGCAGCTGCAGATATTTCCTACGGCGACATGGTGAAAAAACACTTGGCGATGGCCGAAATCGTCGCCGCCGACCCCGCCGTCGAGACGTTCTCGCACTCGGTCGGCGTTTCAGGCAGCAACCAGACCATCGCCAACGGCCGCTTCTGGATTTCGCTGAAAAAACGTGGTGACCGCGATGTGTCCGCCAGCCAGTTCATCGACCGGATTCGCCCGCAACTGATGAAAGTCCCGGGCATCGTGCTGTACCTGCGCGCCGGGCAAGACATCAACCTCAGCTCCGGCCCGAGCCGCGCCCAGTACCAATATGTGCTCAAGAGCAACGACGGTGCCCTCCTGAGTACCTGGACCCAGCGCTTGACGGAAAAACTGCGCAGCAACCCGGCGTTCCGCGACATTTCCAACGACTTGCAACTGGGCGGCAGCATCACCCACATCAGCATCGACCGCACCGCGGCGGCGCGTTTCGGCCTGACCGCCAGCGATGTCGACGAAGCGCTGTACGACGCCTTCGGCCAGCGGCAGATCAATGAATTCCAGACCCAGACCAACCAGTACAACGTGATTCTGGAACTGGACACCAAACAGCGCGGCAAGGCCGAAAGCCTCAACTATTTCTACCTGCGCTCGCCGCTGAGTGGGGAAATGGTGCCGCTGTCGGCCCTGGCGAAATTCGATGCACCGACCATCGGCCCGTTGTCCATCGCTCACGACGGAATGTTCCCGGCGGCCAACCTGTCATTCAACCTGGCTTCCGGCGTGGCGTTGGGTGATGCGGTGATCATGCTCAACCAGGCCAAGGCTGACATCGGTATGCCGGCCGCCATCAGCGGTAACTTCCAGGGCGCGGCCCAGGCGTTCCAGAGTTCGCTGGCCAGCCAGCCGTGGTTGATTCTGGCGGCGTTGGTGGCGGTGTACATCATTCTCGGCGTGCTGTACGAAAGCTTCGTGCATCCACTGACGATCATTTCGACCCTGCCTTCGGCGGGGCTCGGGGCGGTGATCATGCTGTGGATCTGCGGCCAGGACTTTTCGATCATGGCGCTGATCGGGCTGGTGCTGCTGATCGGTATCGTCAAGAAGAACGGTATCCTGATGATCGACTTCGCGCTGGATGCCCAGCGCAACCGTGGCCTGCCACCGCTGGAGGCGATCCATGAGGCCTGCCTTACACGGTTCCGGCCGATCATCATGACCACGCTTGCCGCCCTGCTCGGCGCCTTGCCGTTGATGATCGGCTACGGCACCGGCGCCGAACTGCGCCAGCCATTGGGCATCGCGGTGGTCGGCGGTTTGCTGGTGAGTCAGGCGCTGACGCTGTTCACTACGCCGGTCATATACTTGTGGCTTGAGCGGATATTCCATAGACCCACACCAGCACAGCAGCCGGTGCTGGCGACCACAGACTGAGGCGGGGTCATGCGCGTTCTGATTATCGAAGACGAGGAAAAAACCGCGGACTATCTGCACCGCGGTCTGACGGAACAAGGTTACACCGTGGACGTGGCCCGCGATGGCGTCGAAGGCCTGCACCTGGCGCTGGAAAATGACTACGCGGTGATTGTCCTCGACGTCATGCTGCCGGGCCTCGACGGTTTCGGCGTGCTGCGCGCATTGCGTGCGCGCAAGCAAACCCCGGTGATCATGCTCACCGCCCGCGAGCGGGTGGAAGACCGCATCAAAGGTCTGCGCGATGGCGCCGACGATTACCTCGGCAAACCGTTTTCCTTCCTCGAACTGGTGGCGCGCCTGCAAGCGCTGACCCGTCGCAGCGGTGGCCACGAGCCGGTGCAGGTGAGCATCGCCGACCTGTGGATAGATTTGATCAGCCGCAAAGCCACCCGCGCCGGCACCCGCCTGGACCTGACCGCCAAGGAGTTCTCACTGTTGAGTGTGTTGGCGCGCAGACAGGGTGAAATCCTCTCGAAAACCGCCATCGCCGAGATGGTCTGGGACATCAATTTCGACAGCGACGCCAACGTGGTCGAAGTCGCGATCAAACGCCTGCGGGCCAAGCTCGACGGGCCGTTCGACGAAAAATTGCTGCACACCATTCGTGGCATGGGTTATGTGCTGGAGAGCCGTGGTGTCCAGTAACTCCATCGCGCTGCGCCTGAGCGGGATGTTTACGCTGGTGGCGCTGCTGGTGTTTCTGTTGATCGGCGGTGCGCTGTATCAACAGGTCGACAAGGGCTTGGGCCTGCTGCCCGAAGCCGAGCTCGATGCCCGCTACAGCGTGCTCGAATCGGCGCTCAACCGTTACGGCACGCCCGAGCATTGGGTGAAGATCAACGCCAAGCTCAAGCTGCTGAGCGAAGAAGACAAGCGCATTCGCTTTTGGGTGGTCAGCGGTAATCCCGGTTATGAATACGGCCAACCCGACGCGTCGATCCGCGCGTTCGCCCAAGGCCCATTGGGCATGCGCGACATGGAATTACCCGACCATCCGTACCCGCTGAAAGTGCTGCTAACCGAGTTGCCAGCCAAGGACCAGCGCCCACCGCTGCGCTTCATGATCGGCATCGACACCGAAACCTTTTACGAGACGCAGCACCACTTGCTGATCGCCCTGATCAGCCTGGCGATCATTGGGGTATTGCTGGCCTCGCTACTCGGTTACTGGGTGGCGCGGATCGGCCTCAAACCACTGATCAAGTTGTCGCAGGAAGCCCAGCGCCTGGCACCACCGAGGCTGTCCGGGCGCCTGCAATTATCGCCATTGCCCCCGGAGCTCGATCAGTTCGTCAGTTCGTTCAACGCCACGCTGGAACGGGTGGAACAGGCCTACTCGCGGCTGGAATCGTTCAATGCCGACGTGGCCCATGAACTGCGCTCGCCGCTGACCAACCTGATCGGTCAGACCCAGGTTGCACTGACACGCGGGCGTTCAGCCGAACACTATTTCGAAGTGCTGCAATCGAACCTCGAAGAGCTGGAGCGGCTGCGCTCAATCATCAACGACATGCTGTTCCTCGCCAGCGCCGACCAAGGCAGCAAGGCCACCCAACTGACGTCCACCTCACTGGCTGATGAAGTGGCGACGACGCTGGAATATCTGGATTTCATTCTTGAGGATGCGCAGGTTCAGGTCGAGGTCAGTGGCGATGCGCAGGTGCGAATCGAGATCGCACATCTGCGCCGGGCGTTGATCAACCTGCTGAGCAACGCGGTGCAGCACACCGCGCCTGGGCAAGTGATTCAGGTGCGGATCGAAGTCGAGGAACACCAAGTGAGCATCGGCGTCGCCAACCCGGGGTCGCCGATTGCCAATGAGCATCTGCCGCGTCTGTTCGAACGCTTCTACCGGGTCGATGCGTCACGCAGTAACAGCGGCAACAACCATGGCCTGGGGTTGGCGATCGTCAAGGCGATTGCGCTGATGCATGGCGGGGATGTGTTTGTGCGCAGTGATCATGGGATGAATACCTTCGGCATTCACCTTCCAGTCTGACCCCCCACTCCCTGTGGCGAGCGAGCTTGCTCGCGCTGGGCTGCGAAGCGGCCCCAAAAATACGACTACATTCAATCAGACAGGCCACATACTCCGATTACGACTGCTGCGCAGCCGAGCGGGAGCAAGCTCCCTCGCCACAAAAAAAGCCAAACCACTTGCAACTGCGGACTGTTACTTTTAGCGCAACAGTCCTTTATGCAATCCACTCTTTTTCCCCTCGCCCAAGCCCCTTATCGTTGCCCCATCAAACAGCACTTGCCAAGCAAGAAGGTTTAAAAGATGTCCAACAGTATGGGTATTGCCAGCGCTTTCGTTTTGTCGTCCCTGTTCCTGTCTCCGTTCGCCATGGCTGAAGAGTCGCAGACATTCGTCGCACAAAATGCCGAACGCGCCAAGGCCTACGAACAGTATCAAAACGAACTGACAGCCAAGGCCCAAGAGGCTGCGCAAACCCCTCAAGCGTCGAGCACTCAAGCCCAGCCACGGGTTGAGAAAGACAGCTGATCCATACGTATCGCTCTGTTTCCCTCGACACTTTTCATCGGCTCTTCCCTTTGAAAAGTTGTCTTCAAAGCCGCTGCTATCAGCGGCTTTTTTTCGTGGTGGTTTTAAACCCCTTCAGTTCATCTTCCCTGACAACAAACATCCGCACTTCAAAACAATGAAGTACTTAGTTGACCCAAGGAGCTTTACCGCACGTGCGTTTCCCTCTCAGATTCAGTCCGCTGTTCATTGCAATCACTGCAACGATGGCCAACAACGCGCAGGCCGACGACGAATCCAGCCGCGAAGGCTTTGTCGATGGGGCGAGCCTCAACCTCAATGCCCGCAACTACTACATGAACCGCAATCGCCTGCAAAAGGCCGATGACAACATCGAGTGGGGTCAGGGCTTTCTCGGTCGCTTCGAATCGGGATTCAGCCAGGGCACCATCGGTTTCGGCGTTGATGCCCATGCGATGCTCGGGCTCAAGCTCGACGGCGGTGGTGGCACCGACGGGTCGAGCATCCTGCCGATCAGCGAGGGCAACGGCAAGGCACCGGGCTCGTTTTCCACCGCTGGCGGCACCCTGAAAATGCGGGCCTTCGATACCGAATTGAAGGCCGGCGACCTGTTCCTTGCCAACCCGGTGATCGCCGGTGGCGAAACCCGCATGCTGCCGCAGACCTTTCGCGGCGTCAGCCTGACCAACCACAGTGTCGACGGGTTGATGATCGAGGGCGGTCAGGCCAGCTTCACCAAACTCTACAACCATAGCGGCCACACCCGCATCGGCACGTCCTATGGCAGCCTGGCCGATGGTGATGAAAGCCGGCATTTGAATTGGGCCGGTGTGGCCTGGAGCGGCCTGCCGGGCCTGACCAGCAGCCTGTATGCGGCCGAACTCAAGGACATCTGGAACCAGTACTACTACGACCTGGACTACACCTATTCGCTGAATGACTTGGTCAGCCTCAACCCGGGCCTGCACTTCTATCACACGCAAGACACCGGCGATGCACTGCTGGGCAACATCGACAACAACACCTACAGCCTGCATTTCACCGTCGACGTGGGCCATCACAGCGTCACCGCCGCCTACCAGCGGGTCAACGGCAACACGCCGTTCGATTACATCAGCCAGGGCGACAGCATTTATCTCGACAACTCCCAGCAGTATTCGGACTTCAACGGTCCGAATGAGCGCTCGTGGAAACTCAAGTACGCCTACGACTTTGCTGGCCTCGACATGCCCGGCCTGACCTCGGCGGTGTCCTACTCACGGGGTGAACTGGACCTGACCAAGGTCGATCCGGACAGCCGCGGTTACGCCTCGTGGTACAGCGCCGACGGCAGAAACGCCACGCATCGGGAACGAGACATCGAGCTCAAGTACGTGGTCCAGGGTAGCAAGGCCAAAGACCTGGCGATGCGTCTGCAATGGGCGTCTAACCGTGGCGGCAACGGTTACGGTGCGCTGGATCAGGACACGGATGAATACCGGGTAATTGTCGACTACCCGGTGAATGTCTTCTAAGCTTCAATTAGCAAAAGGCCAGCATGTTTTGCTGGCCTTTTTATTATCCGGGATTTATATAGGCGCGCAGGACGCAACCGGTTTCTGGGACTCTGCCCGATTCTTGTAAAAGCACTTTCATAACGCCTTATTTGCAGAAGTCAGAACCATGAGTGTGAACAGTGCGAAATCCGGTGATCCGATCCGTTCGACACGCTCGGAGCGGCTTCTGGTTCTCAGTAGTGTGTTGTTGGTGATTGCAATACTGAGCATCGTCGCGTTCCTGCTGATCCGCGAACACGCCAATGCCAAATTGTCCGCCGCTCGCGCCGCCAACAATATCGTGCAATTGATCGACGCCGACGTGCTGCGCAATGTCGAACTCTATGACGTGTCCCTGCTGGGTTTGATCGCAGCCTCCCAGCGGGAAGACCTCAAGAGCGTTTCCCCGGCCATTCGTCACCTGGCCTATTTCGACCGCGCCACTGCCGCGCCGTACAAGGGCAACATCTTGTTGCTCGACAACAAGGGCTATGTGATCGCCGACTCGGCCTCGGTGGAGCCCAGAAAGGGCAACTTTGCCGATCGCGAATACTTCCAGGCCCACATCAACAATCCGGACCCGGCCATGTTCATCAGTCGCCCTTTCAAGGCCCGGCCGCCGGAACAGGATTGGCGGATCAGTTTCAGCCGCCGGGTGAACGGCACCCAGGGTGAGTTCCTCGGCGTGGCCGAGGCCGCCATGCATTTGAGCTACTTCGATCAGTTGTTCAACAGCTTGAGCATCGGCCGCGACAGTACGGTCAGCCTGATCAGCAAGGACGGGATTCTCCTGGCCCACCAACCCCACCTGGCCGAAGAGCTGATCGGCAAGGATTTCAGCAACCGCCCCAATTTCCAGCGCATCGTCAAAGAAGGCAACGGCAGCTTCACCGGCATGTCCAGTCGATACAACGATGAGCGTTTGTACACCTTCTCCAAGGTCGGGAATTTGCCGTTGATCGTCATCGTTGCGCTGTCCAGCGATGAAGTCTTTGCGGCCTGGAAGCGCACCGCGGTGGTAGTCACTTCTGCGACCGTTGCCCTGTGCGTGAGCCTGCTGTGGCTGACCTGGTTGCTCTGCCGGGAGCTGCGTCGACGCCAAAGCGCCGAGCAGGAACTGGCACAACTGGCCGCCACCGACCCCTTGACCGGTCTGGCCAATCGCCGAAGCCTGGATCAGGCTCTGCACCATGAATGGTTTCGTGCCCAGCGTTCCGGTCAGCCGTTGTCGCTGTTGATGATCGATATCGATCATTTCAAGGCGTTCAATGATCGCCACGGCCACCGAGGGGGCGACGATGCCTTGCGCTCGGTGGCCAAGGTGATCGACACCCATGTTCGACGGCCGGCGGACCTGGTCGCCCGGTATGGTGGCGAGGAGTTTTCAGTGATCCTGGCTGAAACCGACAGCGCCGGAGCCCAACAGATTGCCGAAAAAATCCGTATGGCGGTGGAGCAATTGCCGTTGGTGGGAGGTGATGTGTCACCGATTACTGTCAGTATTGGTATCAGTACCTGGACGACAGCAACCGACATCAGCCTGGAACAGTTGCTGTTTGCAGCGGACAAGGCGCTGTATCAGGCCAAGGAAAACGGGCGGAACCGGGTGGTCGCTGCGGATTGATCGTTCCCGCTGGCATAAAAAAAGGCCACCCGAAGGTAGCCTTTAAAAAACTAGAGAGGTTTTTTGCTTACACGGCCGCAACAGGACGCATGTAAGAGATCGGTGCGGTGCTGGCGTCTTCGAACGTCACGACTTCCCAAGCATCTGTCTGCTCAATCAACTTGCGCAGCAGCTGGTTGTTCAATGCGTGTCCGGACTTGAAGCCCTTGAACTCACCAATCAGGCTATTGCCCAGCAGGTAGAGGTCACCAATCGCATCGAGGATTTTGTGCTTCACAAATTCGTCTTCATAGCGAAGGCCGTCTTCGTTCAGTACACCATCCGCGTCGACCACAATTGCGTTTTCAACGCTGCCGCCGAGTGCGAGGTTGTGCTTGCGCAGGTACTCGATATCACTCATGAAACCAAAGGTACGCGCGCGGCTGACTTCTTTTACGAACGAAGTGCTGGAAAAATCCACGCTTGCACTTTGTGTGCGGTCACGGAAAACCGGGTGATCGAAATCGATCTCGAAGCTCACTTTGAAACCTTCGAAAGGGACGAAAGTGGCGCGCTTGTCGCCGTCTTCCACTGTCACTTCCCGCAGGATCCGGATGAACTTCTTGGCGGCGTCCTGCTCTTCCAGGCCGGCCGATTGAATCAGGAATACGAAGGGTCCAGCGCTACCATCCATGATCGGGACTTCGGACGCGGAGAGCTCGACGTAGGCGTTATCGATGCCCAGGCCAGCCATGGCCGAGAGCAGGTGCTCCACCGTGTCCACTTTGACGTCACCGTTAACAAGCGTGGTCGACATAGTGGTTTCGCCAACGTTTTCCGCGCGGGCAGGAATCTGCACCACAGGGTCGAGGTCAGCACGACAAAACACAATGCCGGTGTCGACAGGCGCTGGCTTGAGGGTCAGGTAGACCTTCTCCCCGGAGTGCAGGCCGACACCTGTGGCACGGATAATATTCTTCAGGGTGCGTTGTTTAATCATGGCATGGGCCGCTTCAGCGCAAATTGCGAACTGGTATCAACAAAGGCTGGCGATGATAGCAGACCAGACCTTTGCTGAACACCAATCACCCTAATACCCCTGATACATTTCATCAATCGGCCTGACGACGCAGGAAAGCCGGGATGTCCAGGTAGTCCAGATCATCTTGCGGGTTCATCTTCGCGGCAGTCGCAGCACCGGCCTGAGCCTGGTTGCGCATGACGGTCGGACGGTCCAGGTCACGGTAGTTCACCGCAGGCTGTTCCTGACGAACAGGGGCTTGTTGTTGTGGCTGGGAAGCCATCGAGGTGTGAACGGTGTTGTCGATGACCTTCACAGGCTTCTCGATTTTAGCGCCCAGACCTGTGGCAACCACAGTCACGTGCAGCTCGTCGCGCATGTCCGGATCGATAACGGTACCGACCTTGACCATTGCGTGCTCGGAAGCGAAAGCTTCGATGATGCTACCCACGTCGGAGTACTCACCCAGGGACAGGTCAGGACCGGCGGTGATGTTCACCAGGATGCCGCGTGCACCTTGCAGGTTCACGTCTTCGAGCAGCGGGTTGCGAATGGCCGCTTCGGTCGCTTCACGTGCACGGTTCGGACCGCTGGCGCAGCCAGTGCCCATCATCGCCATGCCCATTTCGCTCATCACGGTACGTACGTCGGCGAAGTCGACGTTGATCATGCCCGGACGCTTGATGATGTCGGAGATACCGCGAACGGCACCGGCCAGTACATCGTCGGCCTTGGCGAAAGCCGACAAGAGGCTTGCGTCTTTACCGAGGATGGTCAGCAGCTTCTCGTTGGGAATGGTGATCAACGAGTCGACGCTTTCAGACAGCAGACGGATACCTTCGTCGGCGAGCTGCATGCGCTTGCGGCCTTCGAACGGGAACGGACGGGTCACCACCGCAACGGTGAGGATCCCCATTTCCTTGGCCACTTCAGCAATGATTGGCGCTGCACCGGTACCGGTACCGCCGCCCATGCCGGTCGTGATGAACACCATGTTGGTGCCCTGCAGGACTTCGGCAATGCGCTCACGGTCTTCGAGAGCGGCCTGACGACCTACTTCAGGGTTGGCGCCAGCGCCCAGACCTTTGGTCACGCTGGTACCCAGTTGCAGAATGGTGCGCGCGCTGATGCTTTTCAGCGCTTGGGCATCAGTGTTGGCGCAGATGAATTCAACGCCTTCAATGTTGCTCTTGACCATGTGATTGACAGCGTTGCCGCCGCCTCCGCCAACACCGATAACTTTAATAACCGGGCTTGCGGGGATGTTGTCTACGAGTTCGAACATTTTCCCTCTCCTTACATTCTCTAGTTTTTTCGCCTACTGCTTTTGAAGCGGTGTTGCGGTAAAGCTTTAGAAATTGCCTTGTACCCAGCTCTTGATGCGATCGAGCAGAGCGGCTTTCGGTTCGTCGTTGCTGTAGCTGTCGCGGCTGCCAATGCCCGAGAACGAAATCCCGTCGGACTGCTTCTGCAGGCCGTACATCAACAGGCCAACGCCGGTGGAATAGATCGGGTTGCGGACCACGTCGTCCAGACCCTTGACGCCATGGGGCACGCCCAGGCGAACCGGCATGTGGAAGATCTCTTCGGCCAGTTCGACCGCGCCTTCCATCTTCGACGTACCGCCGGTCAGCACGATGCCGGCCGGGATCAGGTCTTCATAGCCGCTGCGACGCAGTTCGGCCTGGATCAGGGTGAACAGCTCGTCGTAACGCGGCTCGACCACTTCGGCCAAGGCCTGGCGGGACAGTTCGCGCGGTGGACGGTCGCCAACACTCGGTACCTTGATGGTTTCGCCGGCACCGGCCAGTTTGGCCAGGGCGCAGGCATAGCGAATCTTGATTTCTTCGGCGTACTGGGTCGGGGTGCGCAACGCCATCGCGATGTCGTTGGTCACCTGGTCGCCCGCAATCGGGATCACTGCGGTGTGGCGGATCGCGCCTTCGGTGAAGATCGCGATGTCGGTGGTACCGCCGCCGATGTCCACCAGGCACACGCCCAGTTCTTTCTCGTCGTCGGTCAGCACCGAATACGCCGAAGCCAGTTGCTCGAGAATGATGTCGTCGATTTCCAGGCCACAGCGACGCACGCACTTTTCAATGTTCTGTGCGGCGTTGACGGCGCAGGTGACCACGTGAACCTTGGCTTCCAGACGCACGCCGGACATGCCCAGCGGCTCGCGCACGCCTTCCTGGTTATCGATCACATAATCCTGCGGCAGGGTGTGCAGCACGCGCTGGTCAGCCGGAATTGCCACAGCCTGGGCGGCGTCGAGGACGCGTTCAAGGTCGGCGGAGCTGACTTCGCGATCACGAATCGCCACGATACCGTGGGAGTTCAGGCTGCGGATGTGATTGCCGGCCACGCCGACGAACGCCGAGTGGATCCGGCAACCGGCCATCAGCTGCGCTTCTTCGATAGCGCGCTGGATCGACTGGACGGTGGACTCGATGTTCACCACTACGCCTTTTTTCAGGCCGCGGGACGGATGTGTACCGATCCCGACGATTTCGAGCGTGCCGTCGTCCGCGACCTCGCCGACCAGCGCCACCACCTTGGAGGTGCCGATATCGAGACCGACGATCATTTTGCCGCTTTGCACGTTTGCCATGGGTCCTGCCTCTTCTTAATTCTTTGCGACAGCGGGTTGGGCTGTCGTCGGCGCTACAGGTTCCCGCCAGCCAACGGCAAGGCCGTTGGCGTAGCGCAGATCGATGCGCGCAATGTTCGTAATCTGCTCTTTGAGCGTCTTGTCATAGATGGCAATGAAGCGGCGCATCTTTTCCACCAGGTTGCCGCGTCCCAGCAGCAGTTCGATTCCGGGACCGGCGCTGCCTGCGCCGGTGGTCAGGAACCAGCTGCCTCGTTCACGCAACTCCAGGCGTGCAATCGAGAAGCCCAATGGCCTGAGCATCTGGCTCAGCACCTGGTATTGCTGCATCACTTGTTGCTGAGCCCGCTGCGGGCCGAACAGCTGTGGCAAGTGTTCGTAGTTCGCCAGCTCGCGCGGGGTGAACGCCTGTCCCTGGTTGTTCAACAGCGACTCATCGCCCCAACGGGCCACCGGCAGTTGTTCTTCCAGGCGAATCACTACCTGATCCGGCCACACCCGACGCACTTCGGCGTGGGCAATCCATGGCATCTGTTCAAGCTCGGTGCGCATGCTCGCCAGGTCGATGGTGAAGAAGCTCGACGCCACGTACGGGGCGATCCGCTGCTGCACCGCTTGCTGGCTGATGTAACTCAAGTCGCCCTGCACGGCGATTTTGGTGATCGGCCGGTCGGCGTACGGCAGCAAACGCTGTGCGCCTTCGTAAGTACCGAACCCCAACGCCACCAGCAACACGGGCCAGAACAGGCTTTTCAGAAAACCGAAGTTGGCTTTCGGCAGGCGCACGGACATCGGCTCTTTGGCCACCATTCGGCTGGCACCCCGCGGCACCGGCTTGCGGCCGGGTGGTGCGGAGGGCTGATGTCTCAGCTGTGCGCCTTGCATGGTCTTACCCTCGTGGCTCGATGCTTGCGGCCAGAATCGCCAGAACCAGTTGCTGGAAATCCAGGCCAGCGGCACGGGCCGCCATTGGCACCAGACTGTGATCGGTCATGCCCGGTGCGGTGTTGACTTCCAGGAACCAGAACTGCCCGTCGGCGTCCTGCATCACGTCCGCCCTGCCCCAACCGGCGATACCCAGCGCCTCACAGGCTTTGGCCGTGAGGTCCATGAGTTCCTTTTCTTTGTCGCTGTCCAGGCCGCACGGAATGCGGTACTGGGTATCGTTGGCGATGTACTTGGCGTCGTAGTCGTAGAAACTGTGCGTCGTGCCCAGGGCAATCGGTGGCAACACCTGGTCACGCAGGGTGGCGATGGTGAACTCCGGACCGTGAATCCATTGCTCTACCAACACTTGCGAATCGTAGGTACTGGCCGCTTTCCATGCCTCGATCAACTCGGGCGCGGTAGTCACTTTGGCCATCCCGATACTGGAACCTTCATGGGCCGGTTTGACGATCAACGGGAAGCCCAGTTCCGTGGCCGCCGAAATACAATCGGCCTCGCAGCGCAGTACCGCGTGGCGTGGCGTCGGAATGCCGAGGCTGTGCCAGACCTGCTTGGTGCGCAGTTTGTCCATGGCCAGGGCCGAGGCCAGAATGCCGCTGCCGGTGTACGGAATTCCTGCGCATTCGAGCAGGCCCTGCATGCTGCCGTCTTCACCGCCACGACCGTGGAGGATGATGAAGGCGCGGTCGATTTTTTCGTTCAGCAAGCGTTGCAGCAGGTCATCGCCTACATCAATACCGAACGCGTCCACGCCGGCGCTTTGCAGTGCTTCGAGCACCGCGTTACCCGACTTCAGGGACACTTCACGCTCGGCACTCTTGCCGCCGAACAGCACGGCAACGCGACCGAAATCCTTCGGCGCTACAGTGGAGACGAGGTTGGCGTAAGCAGCAGTCATTTCAACTTCCCCTCTACCGGTGCGGCAACGGCCCCGGCGAACAACGGACTGTTCAACAGTTTGGGTGCGAGACCGCCGATATCACCGGCGCCCTGGCACAGCAGAATGTCGCCGGCACGCAGCAGCGGCTTGACGATCGGCGCGAGGTCGATGCCGCGCTCGATATAGATCGGGTCGAGCTGACCGCGCTGACGGATGCTGTTGCACAGCTTGCGGCTGTCGGCGCCCGGAATCGGCTCTTCGCCGGCCGGATAGACTTCCATCAGCAGCAGCACGTTGGCGTCGGCCAGCACATTGACGAAGTCGTCGTACAGGTCGCGGGTGCGGCTGTAACGGTGCGGCTGGTAGACCATCACCAGACGGCGCTCCGGCCAGCCACCGCGCACGGCTTTGATCACGGCCGCGACTTCGGTCGGGTGGTGACCGTAGTCGTCCACCAGCATCACGTTGCCGCCTTCGACCGGCAGTTCGCCGTACACCTGGAAGCGACGGCCAACACCCTGGAAGCCGGACAGGCCCTGGACGATGGCTTCATCGCTGACGCCTTCGTCGGTGGCGATGCAAATGGTCGCCAGCGCGTTCAACACGTTGTGGTTGCCCGGCATGTTCACCGAGACATCCAGCGGCTCGCGATCAGGGCGCAGCACGGTGAAGAAAGTCTGCATGCCTTGTTGGCGTACGTTGATGGCGCGTACGTCGGCGTCATCGCCGAAGCCGTAAGTGACCGTCGGACGCTTCACCAGCGGGAGGATTTCACGCACCACCGGATCGTCCAGGCACACCACCGCCAAACCGTAGAACGGCAGGTTGTGCAGGAACTCGACGAAGGTTTTCTTCAGCTTGTTGAAGTCACCGTCGTAGGTCGCCATGTGGTCGGCGTCGATGTTGGTGACCACGGCCACCAGCGGCTGCAAGTGCAGGAAGCTGGCATCGCTTTCGTCGGCTTCGGCGATCAGGTAGCGGCTGGTGCCGAGCTGGGCATTGGTGCCCGCGGCATTCAGACGGCCACCGATGACGAACGTCGGGTCCAGGCCACCGGCGGCGAACACCGAAGCGATCAGGCTGGTGGTGGTGGTTTTGCCGTGGGTACCGGCGACGGCGATGCCGTGGCGGTAGCGCATCAGCTCGGCGAGCATCTCGGCACGCGGCACCACCGGAATCCGGCGTTCCAGCGCGGTCGCGACTTCCGGGTTGGACGTGTTGACGGCGCTCGACACCACCAGCACGTCGGCGGCTGCGGCGTTCTCGGCACGGTGGCCGATGAAAATATGCGCACCAAAAGATTCCAGGCGCTCGGTCACCGGCGAAGCTTTCAAGTCGGAACCGGACACTTGATAGCCCAGGTTCAGCAACACTTCGGCGATACCGCACATACCCACGCCGCCGATTCCGACGAAGTGGATACGACGGATACGGCGCATTTCCGGTTGTGGCATGGCTTTCTTGTTCTCAACCATGGGCCACCTCAAGGCAAGTATCGACCACGTTACGAGTGGCATCGGGTTTGGCCAGGCGGCGTGCCGCGCTGGCCATGTCGTTGAGTCGTTGCGGTTGCATCAAGACCTCTGTCAGGCGAGCGGCAAGGTCCGCTGCGCCAGTCGTTCTTTGCGGCATCAGGAAGGCAGCGCCTTCACGGGCCAAATAATCGGCGTTGCGGGTCTGGTGATCGTCGATCGCGTGGGGCAAAGGCACCAGCATCGAGGGCAGACCGGCGGCCGCCAGTTCACTGATGGTCAGCGCTCCTGCGCGGCACACCACCAGGTCGGCCCAGCCATAGGCTTGGGCCATGTCTTTGATGAATGGCTGCACTTGCGCCTCGACGCCAGCCGCGCGATAGCGCTCTGCAGTCACTTCATCGTGGTTTTTGCCGGCCTGATGGAACACGTCCGGGCGCAGGTCGGGGGCGACTTGCGACAGGGCTTCAGGCAGCAACTTGTTCAACGGCTCTGCGCCCAGGCTTCCGCCCAGGATCAGCAAACGCGCCTTGCGACCGGCCAGGGCAGGTCGCGGTGTTTCGAGGAACAGCTCGGTGCGCACCGGGTTACCGGTGGTCCGACGGCTGTCCGACAGGGTAAAGGTGTCGGGGAACGCTTCACAGACTCGGGCGGCCAACGGCACCAGCAACCGATTGGCGGTACCGGCCACGGCGTTCTGCTCGTGAACGATGACCGGCACGCCGGCCAGTCTGGCTGCAACGCCGCCAGGGCCAGTCACAAAACCACCAAAGCCGACCACACAGACTGGCCGCAGCTGACGAATGATCGCCCGCGCCTGCCAGATCGACTTGAGCAACATGACCGGCGCCTTGAGCAGGGACAATTTGCCCTTGCCGCGCAAACCGCTGGCGTGGATCCGATGCAATTCAATACCGGCCGCCGGCACCAGATCGTTTTCGATCCCGCGGGGCGTGCCGAGCCAGTGCACGGTGTAGCCGCGGGCCTGGAACTCACGCGCACAGGAAAGTGCCGGGAACACATGGCCCCCGGTGCCGCCAGCCATGATCAGTACGTTAGCGCCCATGGTTCGGCTCCTCGGCGAAGTCGCTCTCATGGAATTCCATTTCTTCGCTGCCCAAATGGGTTCGACTCTCCCACTCGATGCGCAGCAACAATCCAAGACAGGCACAGCAGATCACCAACGAACTGCCGCCATAACTGAGGAATGGCAGGGTCAGACCTTTGGTCGGCAGCAGGCCGACGTTCACGCCGATGTTGATCAGGAACTGGCCGATCCACAGGAACGACAAGCCGTAAGCAACGTAGGCGGCAAAAAACTGTTTGGCTTTCTCGGCCCACAGGCCAATGTACATGCCCCGAATACACACGAAGACGAACAGCGCCACCGTGCACAAGGAACCCACGGCCCCCAGCTCTTCAGCCAGCACCGAAAACACGAAGTCGGTATGGGCTTCCGGCAGGTAGAACTGTTTCTGCACGCTGTTGCCCAGGCCGACGCCCAGCCATTCGCCGCGACCGAAAGCGATCAAGGCCTGGGAGAGCTGATAGCCGGCACCGAACTGGTCGGCCCACGGATCGGCAAAGTTGGTCAGACGCGCCATTCGATACGGCTGCATCTGAATCAACAACACCACCGCCGCGACAGCCAGGACCACCATCAGGGAAAACCGGAACAGCCCGACCCCGCCGAGGAACAGCATCGCCGCAGCTGCCCCCATCATCACGACGGTGGCACCAAAGTCCGGCTCCATCAGCAACAGACCCGCCATTGGCAACAGCACGATGAACGGCTTGAAGAAGCCCATCCAGCTTTCACGCACTTCTTTCTGGCGACGCACCAGATAACCGGCGAGGTAGATCACCACGAACACCTTGGCGATCTCGGAAGGCTGAACGTTGAAGAAACTGAAGCCGATCCAGCGCATCGAACCGTTCACTTCCCGGCCGATCCCCGGGATGATCACCATCACCAGCAAGCCGAATGCACCAATCAGCATCAGCCAGCCCAAGCGTTGCCAGGTGGCAATCGGAATCATCATGGTGACGACGCAGGCACCCAGGCCCAGCACAACGTAAACAAGGTGGCGAATCATGTAGTACAGGGCGCTGCCCGACTGCACCGCCCCCACCTCGGTCGATGCCGAGGCAATCATGATCAGCCCCAGGCCGAGCAGTGCCAGGCAACCGGCGAGCATCGGGAAATCGAGGTCGATACCGCGCCCGGTGATCAGCGGCGATGGATACGGCTTGATGATGTTTCTCAAGCTCATGCCAGATCCTCCACGGCGCGGACGAACTGGTGACCACGGTCTTCATAGTTCTTGAACATGTCGAAGCTGGCGCAGGCCGGCGACAGCAGCACCGCGTCGCCCTTTTCGGCGATGGCGCGGCATTGCTCGACCGCTTCGATCAGCGAGCCGACGCGAATCAGTGGCACGGCATCGCCGATGGCCTCACCGATCTTGTCGGAATCACGGCCCATCAAAATGACGGCGCGGCAGTTGGCCGCCACCGGATCACGCAAATCCTTGAATTCGGCGCCCTTGCCATCGCCACCGGCGATCAGCACAAGCTTGCCGTCGATGTCCGCCCCCAGGCCTTCGATGGCCGCCAATGCGGCGCCGACGTTGGTGGCTTTGGAATCGTTGTAGTAGCTCACGCCATCAAGGTCGCGGACCCACTGGCAGCGGTGCTCGAGCCCGGCGAAATTGCGCAGGGCTGAAAGCATGGCGTCGAACGGCAGGCCGACGGCGTGACCGAGCGCCAATGCCGCGAGGGCGTTGGACTGGTTATGCGCACCACGAACTTTCAGCTCGCGTACCGGCATCAGGTTCTGGAATTCGAAGGCCAGGTATTTCTCGCCGCTCTCTTCTCGAATGCCGAAGGCCTTGAAGTCGGGTTTGTTCAAACCGAAGGTCCAGCACGGCTGACCTTCACCCATCAGCGGACGGCTCAGGGCGTCCTGACGGTTGACCACAAACTGCCTGGCGCCCCGGAAGATCCGGTGCTTGGCCAAGTGATAGGCCGGCAGACCGCTGTAGCGGTCCATGTGGTCTTCACTGATGTTGAGCACGGTCGCCACTTCGGCGTTGAGCTGATCGGTGGTTTCGAGCTGGAAGCTCGACAGTTCCATCACATACAGCTCGATGTCGTCGCTGAGCAAATCCAGCGCCGGCGTGCCGAGGTTGCCACCAACGGCAACACGCTTGCCGGCCGCAGCCGCCATCTCGCCGACCAGGGTGGTGACGGTGCTTTTGGCGTTGGAACCGGTAATGGCGACAATCGGCGCTTTCGCGTTACGCGCGAACAGCTCGATGTCTCCGGACATTTTCACGCCACGGGCGGCGGCAGCCTGCAGGGCCGGGGTCGCCAGCGCCAGGCCGGGGCTCACGTAGAGCTCATCGGCACGGCACAGGAATTCGACGTCCAGCTCGCCACAACGCACTTCCACGTGCGGATAGTCACGCTTGAGCGTGGCCAGTTCCGGTGGATTTTCCCGCGTATCGGCGACAGCAAACGACACGCCCCGGTTCGCCAGGAAGCGAACCAGGGACATGCCGCTCTTGCCGAGGCCGACAACGATGCGGAAGTGGTCAGAAGCGATCAGAGACACTCGTTCTACCTCAGCTTCAGGGTGGCAAGGCCGATCAACACGAGAATCACGGTGATGATCCAGAAACGGACGATCACGCGCGGCTCGGGCCAGCCCTTGAGTTCAAAGTGGTGGTGAATCGGTGCCATGCGGAACACACGGCGACCGGTCAGCTTAAAGGAGGCAACCTGAATAACGACTGACAGGGTCTCCATCACGAACACACCGCCCATGATGAACAGGACGATTTCCTGACGGACGATCACTGCGATGGTGCCCAGGGCCGCACCCAGCGCCAGCGCGCCAACGTCGCCCATGAAGACTTGTGCCGGATAGGTGTTGAACCAGAGGAAGCCCAGGCCAGCACCGATCAAGGCGCCGCAGAACACAATCAGCTCGCCCGCGCCCGGTACGTAAGGAATCAGCAGGTATTCGGCGAACTTCACGTTACCCGACAGGTAGCAGAAGATCCCCAGGCCGCCGCCGACCATCACGGTGGGCATGATCGCCAGACCGTCGAGGCCGTCGGTCAGGTTGACCGCGTTGCTCGAGCCGACAATCACGAAATAGGTCAGGACGATGAAACCTGCGCCCAGCGGAATGCTGTAGTCCTTGAGCATCGGCAGGATCAGGGTGGTTTCCACCGGCGTCGCGGCAGTCATATAAAGGAAGATCGCCGCGCCCAGGCCGAACACCGACTGCCAGAAATACTTCCAGCGGCTCGGAAGGCCGCGGGAGTTTTTCTCGATGACTTTGCGATAGTCGTCAACCCAGCCGATGGCGCCGAATAGCAGGGTCACCAACAACACGACCCAAACGTAACGGTTGGTCAGGTCAGCCCAAAGCAAGGTGCTGACGCCGATGGAGGAAAGAATCAGCGCGCCGCCCATGGTCGGGGTGCCTGACTTCGACAGGTGCGATTGCGGGCCGTCGTTGCGAACGGATTGACCGATCTGACGGTTCTGCAGAGTGCGGATCATCCACGGGCCATAGCACAGCGACAAGACCAGCGCGGTCAGTACACCGAGAATCCCGCGCAGGGTCAGGTACTGAAAGACCGCGAAGCCTTTGTAGAACTGTTGCAGATACTCCGCTAGCAGCAGCAGCATTAATGTTTCTCCAGACTGGTCCCGCACAAAGCGGCAACGATGTTTTCCATCGCAGCGCTGCGCGAGCCCTTGATCAAAAAGGTAGTGTTTGTGTCCTGCTCGGCTTCCAGGGCCTTGATCAGTTCAGCCTGTGTGCTGAAGTGAAAGGCCTGCTCGCCGAAAGCGTTCACGGCGTGAGCCATCATTGGCCCGACGGCGTAAAGCGCGGAAACCTTGCCGCGGGCGTAATCGCCCACATCGCGGTGCCCCTGCTCTGCCCACGCGCCCAACTCGCCGATATCCCCGAGCACCAAAACGGTGCGACCGGAAAAGCCGGCGAGTATATCAACGGCGGCGCACATAGAGGTGGGGTTCGCGTTGTATGTGTCATCGATTACGCGCATGCCGTTAGGCGCCAGTTGCGCGACGGTGCGTCCCTTGACCGGTTGCACCGCGCCAAGGCCGGTGGCGATGCCGAACAGCGACACACCCAAAGCATGCGCGGCAGCGGCAGCGGCCATGGCATTGGCGACGTTATGGGTGCCGAGCAGATTCAGCTGAACCCGCTCCACACCTTCAGGGCTGTGCAGGTTGAACGCCGGGCAACCGCGGGCATCGCGGTCCAGGTCGCTGGCATGGAAATCGGCGTTGACGTTGCTCAGGGCAAAAGTCAGCACTTTTCGACCGGCGGCACGGGTCTTCCAGATGTCGAAGGCCTTGTCGTCGAGATTCAGCACGGCGATGCCATCGGCATCCAGCCCTTCGAGAATCTCGCCCTTGGCTTCGACGATTTTTTCCGGCCCGCCGAACTCACCAACGTGGGCGGTCCCGGCGTTGTTGATGATGGCCACGTGGGGTTTGGTCATGGCGACGGTGTAGGCAATCTCGCCAATGCGCGAAGCGCCGAGTTCGATCACGGCGGCGGTGTGTTCCGGCGCCAGTTCGAGCAGGGTCAGCGGAGCGCCGAGGTCATTGTTCAGGTTGCCACGGGTCGCCAGCACCGGACCGCGCGTGCGCAGGATGCTTGCCAGCATTTCCTTGACCGTGGTCTTGCCGCTGGAGCCGGTAACGGCCGCGACCGGCTGAGTGAACGCGGCACGGTTGATCGCACCCAACTGGCCGAGGGCCTGGCGGGTGTCCTTGACCAGCAGTTGCGGCAGCGAGCTGTCGGCCACTTCGCGCTCGACCAGTGCACCCACGGCGCCTTTGGCGGCGACGTCATTCAGGTAGTCATGGCCATCGAAACGCGGACCGGCCAGAGCAATAAACAGCTGGCCGGGCTTGATCGCGCGGCTGTCGATGCTGACACCATCGAAGCTGGCATCGACGGAGATCAGACGGGCATTCAGTGCGCCGGTCAGTTCGCTCAGTTTCAAGGCTTTAAGCATGGGCCACCTCCCACGCGGTCAGGGCATGATCGGCCTCGACCAGATCGGAGAAAGCGAGACGCTCACCGTTGATTTCCTGATAGTCCTCATGACCTTTACCGGCCAGGACAATCACGTCATCCGCCGAAGCGCTGGCGATCAACTGGGCAATCGCCTGGCCACGACCGGCGACGAAGGTGACTTTATCCACAGCGGTGAAACCGGCGCGGATGTCGTCGAAAATCGCGGCGGGGTCTTCGGTGCGCGGGTTGTCGTCGGTGACCAGCACACCATCGGCCAGACGCTCGACCACTTCAGCCATCAGCGGACGCTTGCCGCGATCGCGATCACCGCCGCAACCGAACAGGCACAGCAACCGGCCTTTGGCGTGAGGACGCAGGGCCATCAAGACTTTTTCCAGCGCATCCGGCGTGTGGGCGTAATCGACCACCACCAACGGCTGAGTGCCGCCGCCCAGACGCTGCATGCGACCGGCCGGGCCTTCGAGTTTCGGCAGCACGTTGAGGATTTCGTCCAGCGCATAGTCCAGACCGAGCAAGGCACCGACCGCGGCCAACACGTTGCTCAGGTTGAAACGGCCGAGCAAGGTGCTGCGCAAATGGTGTTCGCCCTGCGGCGTAACAAGCGTGGCGCGCACGCCTTCGTCACTGAACTGCGCTTCGCGGCAATACAGGTAAGCGCGGGAGTCTTCCAGGCTGTAAGTGATCAACCGCGACTCACCCTCATCAGCCGCCAGTTGCCGGCCAAAATCGTCGTCGAGGTTGACCACCCGGCACTTCAGATCATTCCAGGCAAACAACTTGGCCTTGGTTTCGCCATAGGCCTGCATGGTGCCGTGGTAATCCAGATGATCGCGCGACAGGTTGGTCATCACCGCCACATCGAAGGCCAGCGCGGTTACGCGGCCCTGATCCAGCCCATGGGAAGAGACTTCCATGGCCACGGCTTTGGCACCGGCCTTTTTCAGGTCGGCGAGGGTTGCTTGCAGCGCAATCGGGTTCGGCGTGGTGTGCAAGCCGCTTTCCAGCGCGCCATGGAAACCGGAGCCCAAAGTGCCAACGATACCGCAGTGTTGACCGAGCAAATCCAAGGCTTGCGCGACCAACTGGGTCACGCTGGTTTTACCGTTGGTGCCGGTCACGCCGATCAGGTTCATGTGACGGCTCGGGTCGCCGTAAAAGCGCCCGGCGATATCCGACAGCTGCGCCGCCAGGCCTTTGACCGGAATCAGCGGCACGTCGGTAATCGGCAGCACGGTCGCGCCTTCGACTTCATAAGCCACGGCGGCAGCACCGCGCTGCAAGGCGTCGGCGATGTGCGCACGACCGTCGAACTTGCCACCAGGGACCGCAAGGAACAAATCACCTGCCCGTACGTTACGGCTGTCCAGCGCCAATTCGCGGATCAATAGATCATGGCCGGCGTGGGCGAAAATCTTGTTCAGGCTCAGCGACATCAGCCGCGCCCTCCATTAGCTTTCAGCGGAACGACCGGTGCGGCGTTCGCTTGTTGAGTGGCTGGCAGGTTGTCCGGGGTGATGTTCATCAGGCGCAAGGTCCCGGACATCACTTTGCTGAACACCGGCGCCGATACCAGACCACCGAAGTAACCGGCCTTGGTCGGTTCGTCGATCACCACCACGATCGCGTAACGCGGGTCGCTCATCGGGCCGAAACCGGCGAACAGCGAGCGGTAGGAGTTCTCGGCGTAGCCTTTGGTTCCGACCGACGTCTTACGCGCAGTACCCGACTTGCCGCCCACGTGATACGCCGGCACCTGCGCACGGAATACGCCGCGCGGGGCTTCGATCACTTGTTGCAGCATGCCTTGCATGGTTTTCGCGACGGCTTCCGGCAGCACCTGAGTGGTTTGCGGCGCCTTGTCGGTTTTGATCAGGGTCAACGGCGCGAGGCGACCATTGTTGGCCAGGGCCGAGAAGGCGTGGACCAACTGGATCGCGGTCACGGAAATACCGTAGCCGTAGGACAGAGTGGCGGTTTCAGCCTTGCGCCATTCGCGGTAGTTCGGCAGGTTGCCGACGCGCTCACCCGGGAAACCCAAGCCGGTGTCCTGGCCGAGGCCAACTTTCTGTGCCAGACGGAAAATCGTTTCGCCACCGATATCGAACGCGACCTTACTCATGCCGACGTTACTGGAATTGATCAGGATACCGGTCAGGTCGAGCACCGGACCTTCGGTCTTGGATACGTCCTTGATGGTGTATTTACCAATCTGCAAACTGCCCGGGTACACCTCGACGGTGTCGCTCGGTTTCCAGCGCCCGGTTTCGATCGCGGCGCTCATGGAGATCGCTTTCATGGTCGAACCCGGCTCGAACACGTCGATCATCGCGCGGTTGCGCATCATCGCCGGTTGCAGGTTGCGACGGTTGTTCGGGTTGTAGGTCGGCTGGTTGACCATGGCGAGAATCTCGCCGGTCTTCACGTCCATGATCACCAGGCTACCGGCCTTGGCGCCGTTCTCGATGATCGCGTTGCGCAGTTCGCGGTTGGCCAGGTATTGCAGGCGCAGGTCAATGGACAACGCCAAGGGCTTGCCGGCCTTGGCGTTTTTGGTGACCTGGACATCTTTGATCAGCCGGCCGCGCCGGTCCTTGATGACCTGTCGCTTGCCGGGCACCCCGGCCAGCCATTCGTCGTAGGCCAGCTCGACGCCTTCGCGTCCGTGATCGTCGATGTCGGTAAAGCCGACCATGTGGGCGGTGACTTCACCCGCCGGGTAGAAACGCCGGAACTCTTCGATGCCATAAACGCCCGGCACTTTCAGATCGAGCACAGCCTGGCCCTGCTCAGGGGTCAGCCCGCGCACCAGGTAGATGAATTCTTTGTTGGCCTGGGCTTCGAGACGTTCGGCCAGGGCTTTGGGATCCTGCCCCAAGGCAGCCGCCAGTGCCGGCCATTTCTCTTTGGCCAGCTGCATTTCCTTGGCGTTGGCCCACAGGGTGGTGACCGGGGTACTCACGGCCAACGGCTCGCCGTTACGGTCGGTGATCAGACCACGGTGAGCCGGGATTGGAATATGACGAACACTGCGCGCGTCGCCCTGACCTTTAAGGAAGTCACGGTCGACCACTTGCAGATCAATGATGCGCCAGGAAATCGCCACCACCATGATGCCGAGCAAGCCCAGCACCAGACGGAATCGCCACGGGAAGAGTGCGCCTTCGAGTTTCATCATGGCGCCACCATCTGCACTTCAGCAGCGCCAGGAATGCGCATCTTCAGTTGTTCGGTCGCCAACACTTCGATACGGCTGTGGGCGGTCCAGGTGCTTTGTTCGAGAATCAACCGGCCCCACTCCGCCTGCGCCTTGTCGCGCACGCTCAATTCGTTGTACAGCGAATTCAACAGCTGACGGTTCCAGTGGGCGCTATAGGACACGCCGATGGCCGACACGAGCACACCGATAAACAGCAGCAGCATGAAAAAGCTTCCGCCGGGAAGTGGTTTGGCGAAAAGCTTGCTCACCGCAGTTTCTCCGCGACACGCATGATGGCGCTACGGGAACGTGGGTTGGCTTTGAGTTCGGCCTCGGAGGCGGACTGCGCTTTGCCATGGACTTTGATTTTCGGTTCGAAGGCGACGTGACGGACCGGCAAGTTGCGCGGCAGGTTGTCGGCTTCGCCTTTCACCAGTTTACGCATGAACAGTTTGACGATGCGGTCTTCCAGCGAGTGGAAGCTGATCACCACCAGGCGACCGCCGACTTCCAGGCACTCCAGAGCGGCTTCGAGACCGGCTTCCAGATCGCCCAGCTCGTTGTTGACGTGAATACGCAGCCCCTGGAATGCACGGGTGGCCGGGTTCTTGCCCTTTTCCCATGCAGGGTTGGCGACTTTCAGCACTTCTGCCAGATCGGCAGTGCGCTCGAACGGCTTGATGTCGCGACGTTCGGCCACGGCACGCGCCATGCGGCCGGAGAAACGTTCTTCGCCGTATTCCTTGAACACCCGGGCGATTTCCTCCACCGGCGCGGTATTGACGAACTCGGCGGCGCTGATCCCGCGGGACGGGTCCATTCGCATGTCCAACGGGCCGTCGTTGAGAAAACTGAAGCCGCGCTCAGGGTCGTCGAGCTGAGGCGAAGACACGCCCAGGTCAAGCAGAACACCGCTGACCTTGCCGGCCAGACCGCGTTCGGCGACTTCCGAACCGAGCTCGGCAAAGCTGCGCTGTACAACGACAAAGCGGCCGTCTTCGGCCGCTAGCGTTTGCCCGGTGGCAATCGCTTGAGGATCTTTGTCGAACCCGAGCAACCGACCATCGGGCCCGAGCTTGCTGAGAATCAACCGGCTATGTCCGCCGCGTCCGAACGTGCCGTCCAGATAGCAGCCATCAGGACGTACGGCGAGAGCCTCGACGGCTTCGTCAAGCAGTACGGTGATGTGGTTAAAGCCGCTATCAATAGTCACAGGATCAAATCACGCAGTTCATCAGGCATGGCGCCCGGTTGTTGAATAGCAGCCAGGTCAGCGGCAGAAACCGCATTCCAGGCATCCTCGTCCCACAATTGGAACTTGTTCAGTTGGCCTACCAACATTGCGCGCTTATCCAACTTGGCATATTCGCGAAGACGCGGCGGGACCAGAAAACGACCACTGCCATCGAGCTCGAGGTCGACGGCATTACCAATCAGTAAACGTTGCAGGCGGCGGTTTTCTTCGCGAAGCGAAGGCAGTGCACGCAGTTTGGTTTCGATAATTTCCCACTCATCGAGGGGATAAACACACAAACACGGATCAACGGCATCGATGGTGACGATTAATTGACCGGAACTACGCGAAACGAGCTCGTCACGGTACCGGCTCGGCATGGCGAGACGGCCCTTTGCATCGAGACTGATAGCGTTAGCTCCGCGAAACACGTCAGCGTTTCTCCAAATATTAGCGTTTTGCGCTCAAAAAACCCACTTCATGCCACTTTCCGCCACTTGCGCACACTATAGGAATGCGCCCACCACACCGTCAAGGCGCGGATAGAAGGAAAAGCCTTACAGAACGGAGATTTAGGAGTGTAAAAGGAGGGGAAACGAGAATCTGGCGGATGAATTCGTTCAATAACTTGAATCAGCACAGAAGGCTGCGTTCAGAAGTTAAAGTAGTTTGTTAAGAGTAAGATTTTTTCGGTATTACAAAAGCGCTTCTGCTATTGATTCAGCAGGGAGGGAAACTGCCATTACGCATATCGCTGCCAATGATTGAAGCAGAGAGAAAAAAAGGTGGAGAGTCGATCTGTAAGCCGGGTTCTGTCTTGAACAGTCATTCGTCTACGATGGCCATCACTGGACATCTTTAGCAACCTACCCGGTCCCAGCGCGGGCCACGCCTTGGGACCCTATTTGGTCTTGCTCCAAGTGGGGTTTACCTAGCCACGAACTGTTGCCAGACGTGCGGTGCGCTCTTACCGCACCTTTTCACCCTTACCGGCGCCGAAGCGCTTAGGCGGTTATTTTCTGTGGCACTTTCCGTAGGCTCACGCCTCCCAGGCATTACCTGGCACTTCGCCCTATGGAGCCCGGACTTTCCTCCCCCCCCTAATTTTCATAGAGGGCAGCGACTGTCCGATCGACTCTCCGCCGCGAAGATTAACGGCAGAGCGGTCGAAGAACAAGCTCTAAAAGCCTCTGGCCGGCGCTGCGCGTCGCTTTTTTACTCGCCCTTCTGCTTATCCAGCGCAACCTGATAGAGCACATTCTTGCGCTCGCCAGTAATTTGCGCCGCCAATGCCGCCGCACGCTTGAGCGGCATTTCTTCAAGCAGCAGATTGAGAATACGCATGGCTTCGCTGCTGACAGCGTCCTCAGTCTCGGGAGCAGACCAGCCAGCGACCAGCACTACGCACTCGCCGCGCTGCTGGTTGCTGTCCGATTCGACGAACTCGCGCAGCTCGGCCAGCGGCAAGCCTTTAAGGGTTTCGAAGGTCTTGGTCAACTCGCGCGCCAGCAATGCCGGACGATCAGCGCCGAACACCAGCTCCATGTCTTGCAGGCATTCAAGGATGCGGTGTGGAGCCTCATAAAAAATCAGTGTGCGCGGCTCTTCTTTTATCAGCTCCAGGCGAGCGCGTCGGCCGACAGCCTTGGCCGGTAGAAACCCTTCGAAGATGAAACGGTCCGATGGCAACCCCGCCGCCGAGAGCGCCGCAATCAATGCACAGGCCCCCGGAACCGGCACCACATTGATCCCTGCGGCACGGGCCTGACGCACCAGGTGATAACCCGGATCGGAAATCAGCGGCGTCCCGGCATCGGAGATCAATGCCACATCGTCGCCAGCAAGCAAGCGAGTGATAAAGCGGCTGCCTTCATCCCTCTCGTTGTGTTCATGGCAGGCCGCCAGCGGCGTGGGGATACCGAAGTGCTGCATCAATCGCTGGGAATGGCGAGTGTCTTCGGCAGCAATCAACGAAACCTCGCGCAGGATCTTCAGCGCACGCGCACTGATGTCGTCCAGGTTGCCGATGGGCGTCGCCACCACATAAAGCGAGCCAGCAGCGGAATTCAAAGCACCTGGAGCAGTCAAAGCGCACACCTCATGATCGGTAAAAGCCGCCATTGTAGCGCGTAGCGACATTCGCGATACCTGCAAGCAACCCTCGGTTTTCCAGCCTTTTGTGCAGTGTCGCAACATTTGCATGAGCTAAATTGATCGATTCACGCCAGTAACATCGCGCCCCGGCCAGCGCTTGGGTACAATTCCACGCTTATTTGATCGAGTATCAGGAACACTTACATGATCGCTTGCCTGCGGCTGTTCTCTGCCCTCTGCCTCGCTGCCTTGCTGGCGGCTTGCGCCAGCTCGCCCTCCTCCAGCCTTGGCGAACTTCCACGGACCCCGGATGCCAGTGTCGAGCAACTGCTCGAACAGGCCACTCAAAGTAAAACGCCGGACAAGGCAGCCTTGCTGCGCTTGAGCGCGGCAGACCTGGCTTATCGTCAGGGCAATGCCGGCCAATCCGCGCAAATTCTGCAACAAGTACCGATGGAACAACTCAAGCCTGGCCAACAGGTCTTCGCCAGCACCCTGGCGGCTGAATTGGCCATGGTGCGCAATCAGCCCAAAGCGGCGCTGACGGCCCTGAGCCATCCGAGCCTGCAACGCCTGAGCGAACTGCCAGCCGAACAACAGGTTCGCACCGGCACCGTCCATGCCCGCGCCCTTGAGGCCGACGGCCAGACCCTGGCCGCCGCACGGGAGCGCATTTTCATCGCCCCCATGCTGAGCGATCAAGCTGCGAGCAAAAACCACGAAGCGATCTGGACCCTGATCGCTTCACTGCCGACCGATCAATTGCAGCCGACCACCGACGACGACCTCGGCGGCTGGTTGAGCCTGGCCCGGGCAGTGAAAACAGCCGGCACCCTGGAACAGCAGCAAGCCGCGATCGACAACTGGCGCGCGAACAATCCAAAGCACCCGGCCGCCATCCAGTTGCCGCTGCCATTGACCAAACTCAAGGATCTGGCCAGCCAGCCCCTGAGCAAGATTGCCCTGCTGCTGCCGCAAGACGGTCCGCTGGCCTCGGTCGGCAAAGCATTGCGCGAAGGTTTCATGGCCGCACACTACCAGGCGCAACAAGCCGGGCAGAAGCCGCCAGCCATCGAGTTCTATGACAGCTCGCGCCTGACCTCCCTTGACGAGTTCTATCGCAAGGCCCAGGCCGACGGCGTGCAATTGGTGGTCGGGCCGCTGGAAAAACCGCTGGTCAAACAGCTCAGCGCTCGCCCGCAACTACCGATCACCACCCTGGCGCTGAACTACAGCGAAGGCGAACAAGGTCCGGCCCAGCTGTTCCAATTCGGCCTTGCCGCTGAAGACGAAGCCCGCGAAGTATCCCGTCGTGCGCGCGCCGATGGCCTGCATCGCGCCGCCATCATGGTGCCGAAAGGCGAATGGGGTGACCGCGTACTCAGAGCATTCAGCCAGGATTGGCAAGCCAACGGCGGCAGCATTGTCGCGACCGAGCGCGTCGACCAACCGGTGCAACTGGCCCAGCAAATTGCCGACATGTTCCAGCTGCGTCAGAGCGAAGGCCGCGCCAAGAGCCTGCAAAACACCGTTGGCTCACAGGTAGCCGCCCAGCCTTCGCATCGTCAGGACATCGAGTTCATCTTCCTGGCCGCGACGCCGCAACAGGCTCAACAGATCAAACCGACCCTGAACTTCCAGTACGCGGGTGACGTGCCGGTTTACGCCACCTCCCACGTGTTCAGCGCCAGCGGCGACCAGAACCAGTACAACGACATGAACGGTATTCGCTTCTGCGAAACCCCATGGCTGCTGGATGCCAACGACCCGCTGCGCAAACAGGTCACCGCACAATGGCCACAAGCCGCTGGCAGCCTGGGCCGTCTATACGCGATGGGCGTTGACGCCTATCGCCTGGCACCACGCCTGGGGCAACTCAAGGCCTTGCCGGACAGCCGTATCGAAGGTCAATCGGGCAGCCTGGGCATGACTCAGAATCAACGGGTCGTGCGTCAGTTGCCATGGGCAGAGTTCGTCAACGGTCAGGTTCAACGCCTGCCGGACACCTCGCACTGATGCCCGACAGGTCACGCCAGCAAAGCGGTAAGGATGCCGAGCGCCATGCGCTCGAGCATCTTCAGCAACAAGGTCTGCGCCTGCTGGCGCAGAACTGGTTATGTAAACGCGGCGAGCTTGATCTGGTCATGCTTGATGGCGATACAGTAGTATTCGTCGAAGTCCGCTACAGAAAAAACACCCAATGGGGTGGCGCGCTCGATAGCATCGATGGGCGCAAACGGCAGAAACTGATTTTCGCCGCGCAGTATTTTCTTCAGCGCGAGTCGCGTTGGGCCGATTCCCCCTGCCGCTTCGACGTGGTTGCCATCGACAGCAGCCTCGATCAGTTGAACTGGATGCAAAATGCCTTCGACTGCTGATCGCTTGCGCCCCGAACCGGACACCTACACCCAACACTTTTGCTCTTTGCTTTGCGGGCTGCACATTCATGTGCCAAGTAGCCGCGCTAATTAAGGTCACACAGATGGACATGCAATCCCGAATTCGCCAGCTTTTTCAGGCCAGTATCGACACCAAGCAAATGGCGATGGACGTACTTGCACCGCACATCGAGCAAGCCAGCCAGGTGATGGTCAACGCCCTGCTCAACGAGGGCAAAATGCTTTCGTGCGGCAACGGTGGCTCCGCCGGCGATGCACAGCACTTCTCGTCCGAGCTGCTCAATCGCTTCGAGCGTGAACGTCCGAGCCTGCCAGCCATTGCGCTGACCACCGACAGCTCGACGATCACCTCGATTGCCAACGATTACAGCTACAACGAAATCTTCTCCAAACAGATCCGCGCCCTCGGCCAGCCGGGCGACGTATTGCTGGCGATTTCCACCAGCGGCAACTCGGCGAACATTATTCAAGCGATCCAGGCCGCACATGATCGCGAAATGATTGTCGTAGCATTGACGGGTCGCGATGGCGGCGGCATGGCATCGCTGCTATTGCCTGAAGACGTCGAGATTCGCGTACCGGCCAATGTCACTGCACGTATTCAGGAAGTCCACCTGCTGGCGATCCATTGCCTTTGCGATCTGATCGACAGCCAACTGTTCGGGAGTGAAGAATGACCCCTAATCGCCTAAGCCTTCTGGCCTTGACCCTGTGCCTCGGCATCAGCGGCTGCACATCAGTGGTTAACGCCAGCCGTGAAGCGCCGATCGAAGATGACCGCGGTACGCGCACCTTCGGCAGCAAGATCGACGACTCTCTGATCGACACCAAGGTCGGCGTGAACATCGCCAAGGCCGATCCGGCCCTGGACAACGATTCGCACATCGTCGTAACCAGCTTCAACGGTGTTGTGTTGCTCGCCGGGCAAACCCCGCGCGCCGACCTCAAGGCCAAGGCCGAACAGGTCGCCGCCTCCGTTCAGCGCGTGAAGAAGGTGCACAACGAACTGCAAGTGCTGCAGCCCTCCTCGCTGCTGGCACGCCAGAACGACACCTGGCTGACCACCAAGATCAAGACTCAGATGCTCACCGACCCCTCCATCCCGGGCTCGCGCATCAAGGTTGTGACCGAGAACGGCATCGTTTATCTGCTCGGCCTGCTGACCAAGCAGGAAGCGGCGCAGGCGACCAATCTGGTGCAAGGCGTTTCTGGCGTGCAGAAGATTGTGAAGCTGTTTGAGTACATCGACTGATACTTGCTTACGCGATGGCATCCTTGAGATCGCCTTCGCCGGCAAGCCTGGCTCCAACAGTAATAAAAAAGGCGATCCTTGCGGATCGCCTTTTTTATTACTTCACCACCTTCAAACTGGGTCGACCGCTGGGACGCGGTGGCTCGCTGTCGGGTGGCGGGATATCATCATCCGGCTCGATGTCTTCCTCGTCCTCTAGCGGCGATTCCATATCGAACACCATGCCCTGGCCGTTCTCCCGAGCGTAAATGCCCAGGATCGACGCGATAGGCACGTACAGGGTGTGCGGCACGCCACCGAAGCGCCCTTCGAAACTGACCGCCTCGTTATCCATGTGCAAATGACGCACGGCTGCCGGGGATACGTTCAGGACAATCTGCCCGTCACTGGCAAAACCCTGAGGCACCTGTACCGACGGATACTCGGAATTGACCAGCATGTGCGGGGTGCAATCGTTGTCCACAATCCACTCGTAGAGCGCGCGGACCAGATAAGGTCGACTGGAGTTCATAGCGGCTCCTTAAGCCTTAGCGCATATCGCGTTCGACACCAGACAGACTCGCCTGGAAAGCCTCACGCGCAAACTGGCGCTCCATGTAATCAAGCAGCGGCTTGGCAGGCCGCGGCAGTTCTATACCCAAAATCGGCAATCGCCAGAGTATTGGTAGTAGGCAGCAATCCACCAGACTTTGTTCCTCACTGAGGAAAAACGGCTTGTCGGCGAATAGCGGCGACACGCCTGTCAGGCTTTCGCGCAGCTCTTTACGAGCCACCACGCGAGCTGCTTCCTTGGTCCGCGAATCCAGAATCAGATCCACCAGGCCACACCAATCACGCTGAATGCGATGAATCAGCAGGCGACTGTTGGCACGCGCCACAGGATAAACCGGCAGTAGTGGCGGATGCGGGTAACGCTCATCCAGATATTCCATCACCACGGTCGACTCCCACAACGCCAGGTCACGATCGACCAGGGTGGGCAGGCTTCCGTAAGGGTTCACTTCAATCAGTTTAGGCGGCTGACGACCAGCCTCCACGTAAATGATCTCGGCGCTGACACCCTTCTCTGCAAGTACGATGCGCACTCGGTGGGAATAGTGGTCGGCGGGGTCGGAGTAACAGGCCAACCGATTGGTCACGCCCATGGCGGTCCTCCTCGCTTGTTGAAATTATCGAAAACGGAAAAACACGCGCGCCCAGAGGGCGCCTCCCGTAACGCCTGGATCACCAGACTCGTTACACCTTCAGAGACGCCCCTGGGCGCGTGCGATTAACAGCAATGGCTTACAACGTTATCAATGGACGTCTTTCCAGTATTCACGCTTGAGCAAGTAAGCGAATACGAAGAAGAACGCCAGGTACAGCAACACATAGGTACCGATGCGCTGATGCTGCAGCTTCACCGGGTTGGCCGAGTAGGCCAGGAAGGTCACCAGATTCTTGACCTTCTCGTTGAACTGCTCTTCGGTCAGCGTGCCGGTTTTCGGCAATACGGTCAGTTGATCGCAGGCTTCATGAGTCAAAGCGGTGCCGGTCAGCGGATCGAACTGCTTCTTGCCGTCATCGACGACTTGAACCTGTTTACAGCCTACCACCTGGCGACCCTGCAAGCCGACCAGAACGTTAGGCATGCCGACGTTCGGGAACACCTTGTTGTTCACGCCCCATGGACGCGACGGGTCTTCATAGAACGAACGCAGGTAGCCATAGAGCCAATCCGTGCCACGAACGCGAGCCACCAGTGTCAGGTCGGGTGGCGCCGCACCAAACCAGGTCTTGGCGTCAGCCGGCTGCATGCCGATGCTCATGTGGTCGCCGATCTTGGCGCCAGTGAACACCAGCTTCTCGAGCATCAGCTCGTGAGGAATGCCCAGGTCATCGGCGACACGCTCGTAGCGCTGGAACTTGGCACTGTGGCAGCCCATGCAATAGTTGGCGAACGTACGTGCGCCATCCTGCATGGCAGCCTTGTCGGAAACGTCGATGTCGACTTTTTCCAGCTCTGGGCCGCCGTGTTCGGCCGCGAAGGACAGTGCTGGCAGCGCAGCAAGAATCAGTACAGCAAATAGTTTTTTCATCAGCCAGTCACCCTTTCCGGAACCGGTTTGGTCTTCTCGAGCCTGGTGTAGAACGGCATCAGAATGAAGTAGGCGAAGTACAGGAAGGTACAAACCTGCGACAGCAACGTACGTTCCGGGGTAGGCGCCATGACGCCCAGCCAGCCAAGAATCACGAAGGAGATGCAGAATACCCAGAGCCAGATCTTGCTCAGCCAGCCCTTGTAGCGCATGGACTTGACCGGGCTACGGTCAAGCCAGGGCAGGACGAACAGCAAGGCAATCGAAGCACCCATGGCAACAACACCCAGGAGCTTGTCCGGAACGGCCCGCAGAATCGCGTAGAACGGCGTGAAGTACCAGACCGGAGCGATGTGCTCAGGGGTCTTGAAGGCGTTCGCCACTTCAAAGTTCGGCTTCTCGAGGAAGTAGCCGCCCATTTCCGGGAAGAAGAACACGATCGCGCAGAAGATGAACAGGAACACCACCACGCCGACGATATCTTTCACGGTGTAGTACGGATGGAAAGCAATGCCGTCCAGCGGTACGCCGTTTTCGTCTTTGTGTTTCTTGATGTCCACGCCGTCCGGGTTGTTCGAACCCACTTCGTGCAACGCCAGAATGTGCAGCACCACCAGGCCAAGGATCACGATCGGCAAGGCAACCACATGCAAGGCGAAGAAACGGTTCAGGGTAATACCGGAAATCAGGTAGTCACCACGGATCCACTGGGTCAGGTCGTTTCCGATGACCGGGATCGCACCGAACAGCGAGATGATCACCTGGGCGCCCCAGTAGGACATCTGGCCCCACGGCAGCAGGTAACCCATGAAGGCTTCAGCCATCAGCGCCAGGTAGATCAGCATGCCGAACACCCACACCAGCTCACGCGGCTTCTGGTACGAACCGTAGAGCAGGCCACGGAACATGTGCAGATAAACCACGATGAAGAACGCCGAAGCGCCAGTGGAGTGCAGCAGACGCAGGATCGAGCCGTACTCGACGTCGCGCATGATGTATTCGACGGAAGCGAATGCTTCTTCCGCCGACGGGGTATAGCTCATGGTCAGCCAGACACCGGTAACGATCTGGTTGACCAGAACGAGCAGCGCCAGGGAGCCAAAGAAATAGAAGAAGTTGAAGTTCTTCGGGGCGTAATACTTGCTGAGATGGTCTTCCCACATTTTGGTCGCGGGGAAGCGCGCATCAACCCAATCCATGAACTTGCTCATCACGCTTTCTCCGTATCGACGCCAACGACAATAATGTCATCGGTCTCATAGGAATGCGGGGGAACTGGCAGGTTCAAAGGCGCGGGTTGCGACTTGTAGACGCGGCCAGCCAAATCGTAGTGGGAACCGTGGCAAGGGCAGAAGTAGCCCCCGACCCAATCCTTGCCCAGATCGGCAGGTGCCACTTCTGGACGGAAGGTCGGCGAGCACCCCAGGTGAGTGCAGATACCGATCAGCAGCAGGACTTCTGGCTTGATCGAACGCGTCTGCGGGTCGACATAGGTCGGTTGCGTCGAGTTCTTGGAGGCGGGGTCAGACAGCTGGCCCTCAATCTTTTTCAGATTCCCCAGGATTTCCTCGGTACGGCGGACGATGAACACCGGCTGGCCGCGCCACTCAGCAATCATTTGCTGGCCTGGCTCGATTTTGCTGACATTCACTTTCACCGGTGCACCTGCGGCTTTCGCCTTGGCACTGGGAAACCATGACCCCACGAACGGGACCGCAGCCCCCACCGCTCCTGCAGCACCCACCACGGATGTGGCTGCTACCAAGAAGCGACGCCGGCCTGCATTCACGCCGTCATTGCTCATTCAGTCCTCTCCCATCAGCTTTGTGGCCTGTTAAATCAGGCGTCTACTAAGTAAAAATCTGAACTTATAAAAATTTTGCCGAATGGTAATGAAAAGCCCCAATTCTGACAAGGTAATTACCGAAGGGCTCCACTGCCAAGCCTTGTAGTATAGGGCCTCTGCGGATGTGGCAAGTTGTCACAGCGCAATTCGTTGATAAATAGCGCCCATAAAAAAACGCCCAGCTTCGCAAGGAAACTGGGCGTTCTTTTTGAACGTGAAAGCGAATTAACGCTTCGAGTACTGCGGACGCTTACGCGCTTTACGCAGACCGACTTTCTTACGTTCAACTTCACGTGCATCGCGGGTTACGAAGCCAGCTTTGCGCAGAGCAGAGCGCAGAGTTTCGTCGTAGTCCATCAGAGCGCGAGTGATACCGTGGCGGATTGCGCCAGCTTGACCACTTACACCACCGCCGATCACGGTGACGTAGATGTCGAACTTCTCGACAGTCTCAGTCAATTCCAGCGGCTGACGAACTACCATGCGGGCAGTTTCGCGGCCGAAGAAATTATCCAGCGAACGGTTGTTGATGGAGATGTTACCAGTGCCCGGACGCAGGAAAACGCGTGCGGTTGCAGTCTTGCGACGGCCAGTGCCGTAATTTTGAGTCGCCGACATAATGAACTATTCCGTTAAAACTTCAGTTCTTGGGGCTGCTGAGCAGTATGAGGGTGAGCAGCGCCCGCATAGACTTTCAGCTTACGATACATGTCGCGACCCAGCGGGTTCTTAGGCAGCATGCCTTTGACCGCGGTCTCGATCACGCGCTCAGGGGCTTTAGCGATCAGCTTTTCGAAGTTGATCGACTTGATGCCGCCCGGGAAACCGGAGTGGGAGTAGTACATTTTGTCAGTGGTTTTAGCGCCAGTAACACGTACTTGCTCAGCGTTGATTACGACGATGTAGTCGCCGGTATCAACGTGAGGAGTGTACTCAGCCTTGTGCTTGCCACGCAGACGGCTCGCGATTTCAGTGGCCAGACGACCCAGGGTCTGACCAGCAGCGTCGACGACAAACCAGTCGCGCTTTACTGTTTCCGGTTTAGCAGTAAAAGTTTTCATTCTTTATAGCCTCAGGGGCCGCCCTGTAAATTAGACGGCGGATCTTACTGAATAGTGCGTACTTTGACAAGTCAAAGGCAGCCGGATACAGACGCTTTCGGGGGCTCGGGTCGGCGCGTCCGTTCAACGGCAAGATTCTTCGGCGGCGGCGCATCACTTCCACTGCAGAAAGAGGTGCGCAATTATGCAGATTGCGAAAAATATTTCAACCTGCTTTTATGATTGTTTTGCCCAAGGAGCACCCGATGGACTATCGCCAGCTAGGCCGTACCGATCTGAACGTGAGCGCCATCTGCCTCGGCACCATGACCTGGGGCGAGCAAAACAGTGAGGCTGAAGCCTTCGCCCAGATCGAACGCGCCAAGGGCGCCGGGATCAATTTCATCGACACCGCCGAGATGTACCCGGTGCCGCCCAAGGCCGACACCTACGCCACCACCGAGCGCTACATCGGCAACTACTTCAAAAGTCGCGGCGATCGCGCCGACTGGATCCTGGCGAGCAAGATCGCCGGCCCCGGCAACACCATCGACTACATTCGCGACAAAAACCTGCGGCACAACCGCCAACACATCAGCGAAGCCGTGGACGCCAGCCTCAAGCGCTTGCAGACCGATTACATCGACCTCTATCAACTGCACTGGCCGGAACGCAGTACCAATTTCTTTGGCCAGCTCGGTTACAAACACAAGATCGAAGCCAATCTGACGCCACTGGAGGACACCCTCGAAGCGCTGGACGAACAGGTCAAGGCTGGCAAGATCCGCCATATCGGCCTGTCCAACGAAACCCCGTGGGGCACCATGCGCTTCCTTGCCCTCGCCGAAGCCCGTGGCTGGCCCCGCGCGGTATCCATCCAGAACCCCTACAACCTGCTCAATCGCAGCTTCGAAGTCGGCCTGGCGGAAATTGCCATCCGCGAACAATGTGGCTTGCTGGCCTACTCGCCACTGGCGTTCGGCTTTCTGTCGGGCAAGTACGAAGGTGGCGCGCGTCCGCCAAAAGGTCGCCTGAGCCTCTACAGCCGCTTCAGCCGCTATTTCAACCCGCAGTCGGAAGCAGCGTGCAGCCGTTACGTGGCACTGGCTCGTGAACACGGCCTGGACCCGGCGCAGATGGCACTGGCGTTCGTCACGCAGCAACCGTTCGTAACCAGCAACATCATTGGCGCCACCACGCTTGAGCAACTGGACAGCAACATTGCCAGCGTCGATTTGAAGCTGTCGGATGAAGTGCTGGCAGGCATTGAGGCGATACACCAGGATCAGCCGAATCCGGCACCGTAACTTACGTCGACGATCGTTCCCACGCTCTGCGTGGGAACGATCACGCTGCATTACAGCGACCGCGCAATAATCTCCTTCATGATTTCATTGGTCCCGGCATAAATCCGCTGCACCCGCGCATCCGCCCATGCCCGGGCGATCGGGTATTCCCACATGAATCCGTAACCGCCATGCAACTGCACGCATTCGTCGAGCACCTTGCATTGCAGGTCGGTGCCCCAGTACTTGGCCATCGCCGCCGTCGGCACGTCGAGCTTGCCTTGCAGATGCAGTTCCAGGCAGCGATCGACGAAAACCCGGCCGATCTGGATCTCGGTCGCCATTTCAGCGAGCTTGAAGCGGGTGTTCTGGAAGTCGGCGATGGCCTTGCCGAAAGCCTTGCGCTCACGGGTGTAATCCAGCGTCCACTGCAACGCCGCTTCGGCTGACGCCAAGCCTCCCACCGCGACCGTCAAGCGCTCCTGCGGTAATTCCTGCATCAGGTAAGCGAAGCCCATCCCCGCTTGGCCCAATAGGTTTTCCTTGGGCACCCGAACGTCCTGGAAGAACAGCTCCGAGGTGTCTTGAGCCTTCATGCCGACCTTTTCCAGGCGCTTGCCCTTGGCGAAACCCGGCGTGTTGGCCTCCACCAGAAACAGACTGGTGCCCTTCGCCCCCGCTTTCGGATCAGTCTTGGCCACGACGATCACCAGGTCAGCCAGAAAGCCGTTGGTGATGAAAGTCTTCGAACCGTTGATCACGTATTCGTCGCCCTCCAGCACCGCGGTAGTCTTCACCCCCTGCAGGTCGGAGCCAGCACCCGGCTCGGTCATGGCGATCGCAGTGACCATCTCGCCAGACACCAGCTTGGGCAGGTATTTGTGTTTCAGCTCCTCACTGCCGTAATGCAGGATATAAGGCGCAACAATGTCCGAATGAAGAGAAAATCCGATCCCGGTCAGCCCCAGACGACCGACCTCCTCGATCACCACTGCGCTATAGAGAAAGTCAGCCCCCAACCCGCCGTATTCTTCCGGCAGATGCGAACAGAGCATCCCCGCCTCCCCCGCCTTGTTCCAGAGATTGCGGTCGATATAGCCTTGTTTCTCCCATTGCCCATGGAACGGCACGGCCTCTTTTTCGAGGAACGTTCGCACGCTGTCGCGAAAAAGTTCGTGCTCGGGGCTGAACAAGGTTCTGGGGATCATGCGTCACCTGTCGTTATTGTCAGACGGAATTGATCTTCAGAGACTAAGCCTCGCTTCCGATACAGGACACTGGACACATCCGACAAAAAATAAGACGATCCAGCCGTCTGGTGACCACTTTCCCCTATAAGAATAAAGTTGAATTATGTCTAACCAAGCCTCCAAGCCCTTGCGGCGCGTCAGCATCCTGGCTATCGACCGGGTTTTCGCTTCCACCCTCATGCAAGCCAAGGATTTCTTCCATCTGGCCAGCCTGCGCTATGGCAAACAACTGGGCCACGGCCTGACACCGGCGTTCGAAACCCGACTGGTCAGCCCCGACGGCAAACCGGTGAACAGCTTCAGCGACGTGATCATGCCGGTGGACGGCGGCCTGGAAAATGCCGACGTCATCATCCTCCCCGCCTTCTGGGACGATTTCGACACGCTCTGCAAACGTTATCCACAGGTCCTGCCGTGGCTGCGCGAACAACACGCCCGCGGGGCAGTGCTGTGTGGCGAGGCCACGGGGGTGTTCTGGCTCGCCGAAGCCGGGCTGCTCAACGGTAAGGAAGCGACCACGTACTGGCGCTTCTTCAATGCATTCGCCGAGCGCTTCCCTCAGGTTCACCTCAACCAGGACAAACACCTGACCGACGCCGACAACCTGTATTGCGCCGGTGGCACCACCTCGGCCTGCGACCTCTACATTTACCTGATCGAGCGCTTTTGCGGTGCCAACGTGGCCCAGGCTGTGGCTCGCGACATTCTCTACGAAGTACAACGCAGCTATGCGCCGGGGCGGATCGGTTTCGGCGGGCAGAAACTGCACCAGGATGTGATCATCCTGCAGATCCAGCATTGGCTCGAAGAACACTTCGCCGATAAATTCCGCTTCGAAGACGTGGCCCGCGAACACGGCATGAGCATCCGCAACTTCATGCGACGCTTCCAGACCGCCACCGGCGATAAACCGCTGCATTACCTGCAACGCCTGCGCATCGAGACCGCCAAGGGCTTGTTGTCCGGCAGCCGCAAGAGCATCAAGACCATCAGCTATGAAGTCGGATACGACGATGCGAGCTTCTTCGCCCGACTGTTCCGCCAGCATACGGAGTTGTCGCCGAATCAGTATCGACAGCAGTTTCAACAAGCAGCTTAAGGGCTGGACACCAATCCAGATTGGCTCTTCAGCGCGCATAAAAAAGGGCCTGCAATGCAGGCCCTTTTTATTTTCCGAAATGTCCTACGGCTTGTGCGCCCGGGACAGGAATTCGTGAGACTGCATTTCCAGCAAGCGGCTAAGCGTGCGCTGGAACTCGAAGGTCAAGCGACCGCCGGTGTAGAGGTCTTTAAGCTCGACTTCGGCGGAGATGATCAGCTTCACGTTGCGGTCGTAGAACTCGTCGACCATGTTGATAAAACGTCGGGCGATGTCGTCGGTGGTGACGCTCATCTGCTCGACGCCGCTGAGCAACACGGCATGGAAGATCTTGCCCAGTTCGATGTAGTCGTTCTGGCTGCGCGGGCCGTCGCACAGTTCGCGGAAGTCGAACCAAGCCACGTCATCGCAAGTGCGCACGGCGCGGATTTCACGGTTCTCGATCATCAGCACGTCGTTCTCGACGGCAGCCGTGCATTCCGGCGTCAGGGCCCGGAAACTCTTGCGCAGGCTTTCCTGGGCGGCTTCGTCCAGCGGGAAGTGGAACAGTTCCGCTTGCTCGAGGTGACGCAGACGGTAATCGACGCCGCTGTCGACGTTGACGATTTCGGTGTTCTGCTTGATCAGCGCAATGGCCGGCAAGAAGCGCGCACGTTGCAGGCCGTCCTTGTACAGACCGTCCGGCACGATGTTCGAGGTCGCGACCAGGGTCACGCCGTTCTTGAACAGTTCTTCCATCAGCGTGCCAAGGATCATGGCGTCGGTGATGTCGGAGACGAAGAATTCATCGAAACAGATCACTCGCGTTTCGTCGGAAAAGCGCTTGGCGATGATCGTCAGCGGGTTTTTCTCGCCGCCCAGAGTCTTCATCTCTTCGTGCACGCGCTTCATGAAGCGGTGGAAGTGAGTACGGGTCTTTTCCTTGAACGGCAGCGCTTCAAAGAAGGTGTCGACCAGGTAAGTCTTGCCGCGACCCACGCCACCCCAGAAGTACAGGCCTTTGACCGGCGCCTGGTCCTTCTTGCCAAACAGTTTGCCGAGCAGGCCCGGTTTGTTCTGCGAGGCCGCGACCAGATCGTCGTACAGGCGCTGCAAATGACGCACTGCCGTTTCCTGCGCAGCATCGTGGAAGAATTCCGGGCGTTTCAGATCAGCTTGGTATCGTTCTAGGGGCGTCATAATTCGTTAGCAAGGCAACAAAAACGGGCCGTCACTGTAGCGACGGCCCGTGGGAATGGCAATCGGCCCTTGGTCGGACCGAACCGTTGTTTATTCCTGAACCGGTGTCAGTGCAACCCGCAATGCGCCGATGGCAGCATCGCGAGCAGCACTGTCGGCGAAGGCCGGGCTGTCGGCCACGCACTCGCCTTCCAGCCAGACGCTGAAGTTCAGGTCTTCACTGCGCACGTCCAATGGCTGGCCGGATTGCAGTTGTTTGGTCACCTGACCTGCGGTTTTGCCATCGGCGAAGTGCCGCGACAGCAGCAGCTGCTCACCATCGGCCGCCAGCAGACGGAAGCGGAAACTGCCATCGTCTTCACGGAAGCTGACAAAACGCGCGGCTTTCGCGGCTTTCTTCTTGGTGGTGGCAGCGACTTGAGTCTGGGCGACGAAAGAACGCAGGCCGACCGCTTCACGCAACTCGTTGAGGAACGGCGTGGCCACTGCACGGGCCTTTTTCGCGCCGAGCTGCAGGATGTCTTCCAGGTCTGCCGGGCGGCCGATCAACTGGTGATAACGATCGCGGGACTCGCCCAACTCGTTGTCCAGCAACTGGAACAGGCGATTCTTCGCCTCGCCCCAACCCAGGCCCTGGAGCAATTCGCTGCGGAACTCGTCGGCTTGTGCCGGTGTAGCGAAAGCCTGGAACAAGGTGAACAGGTGCGAGTTGTCCGGATCTTTGGCTTCGCCCGGGGCACGGGAGTCGGTCACGATCCGCGAAATCGCGTCTTTCATCTCTTTGGCGCTGCTGAACAACGGAATGGTGTTGTCGTAGCTCTTCGACATCTTGCGACCGTCGAGGCCTGGCAGCGTGGCGACGCTTTCCTCGATCAGCGCTTCGGGCATGGTGAAGAACTCCTTGCCCTGGCCGAACAAGTGGTTGAAGCGCTGGCCGATGTCACGGGCCATTTCCACGTGCTGGATCTGGTCACGACCGACCGGCACCTTGTGGGCGTTGAACATCAGGATGTCCGCGGCCATCAGCACCGGGTAGCTGTACAGGCCCATGGTGATGCCCGCATCCGGGTCTTCGCCATTCTCGACGTTCTTGTCCACCGACGCCTTGTAGGCGTGGGCACGGTTGAGCAAGCCCTTGGCGGCCACGCAGGTCAGCAGCCAGGTCAGCTCCGGGATTTCCGGGATGTCGGACTGGCGATAGAACGTCACCCGGTCCACGTCCAGGCCACCGGCCAGCCAGGTCGCGGCGATTTCCAGACGCGAGCGCTGGATGCGCAGCGGGTCATCGCATTTGATCAGGGCGTGGTAGTCGGCCAGGAAGTAGAACGAATCGGCATTGCTATCGCGGCTGGCAAGAATCGCCGGGCGGATAGCCCCCGCGTAATTGCCCAGGTGCGGCGTGCCGGTGGTGGTGATGCCGGTGAGGATACGGGTACGAGTCGTCATGGGTAATCGCTTGTCAGACTGCAATCAATTCGAAAGACGCGGCAGGATCAGATCCTTGAGATCGGTCAGCTTGCCATGAAAAAAGTGTCCGCATTCTGCCACTTTCAGCAGCTCATGGGGGCGATCGAGTGCGTCGGACCAATCGTAAACGAGTTGCGGATCGATCACTTCGTCGGTTTCCGGCTGGATCAGGGTCAATGTACCTTGGTGCGGCAGTTGATCCTGATCGCCCAGACGCATGACCGCAGGCGCGACCATGAACAGATGCTTGATCTGCTCACCCTTGGCCTCCAGCCGTCCGCCGAGACTGGCTGCAACAAAACCGCCGAAGGAGAAGCCGAACAGGGTCAAAGGTAATTCAGGATGTTTGGCCCGCAGCCACTCGGCCGCTGCCTGGGCATCGTCGACTTCGCCGGAGCCCATGTCGTGCGAGCCTTCACTGGCACCGACGCCACGGTAGTTGAAACGCAAGGTAATCAAACCGGCGTCCCGCGCGGTGCGCTGCAGGGTCGAGACGACTTTGTTGAGCATCGTGCCGCCCTGCACCGGGTTCGGATGGCAGATCAGCGCCAGGCCGCGGGGCTGCTCATTGTCCGGGCTCATGTTTTCCAGATACAGGGCTTCCAACTGACCCACCGGGCCATCAATCACTACAGGGGTTTCGCGCATAAGCAAGGAAGGAACTCCGTGACCTCGAATCGGGTCGACTCGTCTAGCAAATTGTCTGTGCCAATCTATTGCGAGTGAATCGCGGTATACAGCGCAGGTTCGAGCCGTTAACGTAAAGCAAAGCCGTTTATAGAGGAAGGACTCGTGGAACACTCGCTCTTAGTTTGGTTGTTGCCGACTCTTGCCCTGGTTGTGGGTGTCGCCATTGGATTCCTGATCGCTCGCCTGGTGCCGAATGCCGCTCCGAGCAGCACGCAACGTCAGCTGGATGATATTCAGGAACGTTTTGACAAGTATCAGAACGAAGTGGTCACCCACTTCAACAGCACTGCATCCCTGGTCAAGAAACTGACTCAGAGCTATCAGGAAGTGCAGGATCATCTCGCCGAGGGTGCCAACCGTCTGGCCCTGGACGAGCAGACTCGCCAACGCTTGCTGGCTGCCCTGCACGCTGACGCGGTGCAGGCTCCACGGGAACGCCTGACGCCACCGCGCGATCAGGAACCGCCTCGCGATTACGCTCCCAAAGCCCCGAACGCGCCGGGCATGCTCGATGAGCATTACGGCCTGAAGAAGTAATCAGGTTTCGCGCGACACAAAAAGCCCTCGGACGAGTGATTGTCCGAGGGCTTTTTTATTCTGAAGTTTTCATCGCCTGAACAAGCGACACAAAAAAATACCCGATCCTTTAAGGATCGGGCATTTTCATTTCAGGGAGAGGTCAGCCTCTCATGGGTACTGCTGGACAGTGCCTTGCTGTTGCTGGCCGCCGTATTGCTGGCCCGGAATCGCCTTCAGGTTGACCTCGACGCGGCGGTTCTGTGCCCGGCCATTGGCATCACCGTTGCTGGCAATCGGGTTATCCGGCCCGGCACCACGTGCCGACAGGTTGGCGCCGCTGACACCCTGTGAGGTCAGGTAAGTCGCCACGCTCTGGGCGCGACGCTGGGACAGGTCCATGTTGTGCTGGCGGCTGCCGGTGCTGTCGGTGTAGCCGACGATCTCGATCTGGTTCTGGTTGAACTCCTTGAGCGAGCCCGCCAGGTTGTTCAGCGGCTGGTAGAAGCTTGAGGCAATGTTCGCCGAATCGGTGGCGAACGTGATGTTGCCCGGCATGATCAGCTTGATCTGATCGCCCTGGCGCTGCACCTCAACCCCGGTGTTGGCCATGCTGGCGCGCAGCTTTTTCTCTTGCTGGTCGGCGTAGTAACCGTAACCGGCAGCAGAAGCACCCACCACGGCGGCGCCAATCAGCGCGCCCTTGCCACGGTTATCGTGACTGATGGCAGCACCGGCCAGCGCACCGGCCAGGGCGCCGAGGCCACCGTATTTGGCGGTATTGCTCATGCCCGTGGAGCTGCCATCGGCCTGACCCTGGTTGTCATAAGGGTTCGGCGATGCACAACCGGACAACAGAGCCACTGCAGTAGCGACAACGATCAAACGACGCGAGGTGAACATGGAGGAGCTCCTACTTTTTTTGCATTCTGTGGTGCAACGGACTTAAGCAATGAACCTTTGCGGGCGTTGGATCACTGGCAATGACAAAAATTCCGTCAGAGCCCTTCAAGCTCTTACAAAGGGGTTACCGCGCATTTCATCGCCCAGACAGGTGTCCGGGCCATGCCCGGACACCACGGTTGCCTCTTCGTCGAGGGTATACAACCGCTGCTTGATCGATCGCACGAGTGTTGCCTGATCACCACCCCACAAATCCGTGCGCCCTACCCCACGCTTGAACAGCGTGTCACCGGCAATCAGCAGCTTAGCCTCTGAAAACCAAAAGCTCATGGAACCCGGCGTATGACCCGGCGTGTGCAACGCCACGCCACACCCGCACGCCAACTCTTCATCATCGGCCAACCAGCGATCCGGCGATGGCACCGGGGTGTAAGGCACACCGAACATCTGGCACTGCATCTCCAGGTTGTCCCAGAGAAATTGATCTTCTTTATGCAGGTGCAGGGTCGCGCCGGTTTTCTCCTTCAACTGACCGGAGGCGAGGAAGTGATCGAGGTGTGCGTGGGTGTGAATGATGCTGACCACCTTCAGGCCCAGGGCGTCGAGCCGCGCCAGGATCAGCTCGTGATTGCCGCCTGGGTCGACGACGATGGCTTTTTTAGTGATGGGGTCGCCGATGATTGTGCAGTTGCACTGCAAAGGGCCGACGGGGAAGGTTTCGCGGATGAGGGTGGGGGTCGGAGCGTTCACGGGAGGCCCTGATAAGTCGATTTCGAACAGGATACCAGCGCGCATTCCTCAAGACTCACTGGCGCACGTCGACACAGATTTACTGGCCAGTTTTTTGACGCCATTATTAAAAAAATAGTGGCCATGTAATATCAATTGACGCTGACTCTGGTGCAAAATCGCGTCCTTGTAGCGGCCACATACAGGACGGTCGCAGCCTTCTCAGGATATTTAGAATGTCGTCTCCTCTTGGTTACATTTTAACAAAGCCATCTGTTCTAACCGGTAACCAACAAGTCGACAGCCTGATCTATGGCACCTCCTGGCTGAGCCCTGACTTCGGCGCAGACATCTTCGCGACAAGGCTGACCTATAGTTTCGTCACCCCCGGCCAATCGTATTTCTCTGCCAAATACAGCTTAAAAAATGAATTCCTGAACAGCTTCGCTCTGACATCGGCTCAACAAAACGCCGTGACCGGTGCGCTTGGCGCCTGGAGCGCCGTGGCTAACGTCAAGTTCACTCTGGTCAGTGACAACATCAACACTGTGGGCGACTTGCGATTCGGCGGCTATTGGGACATGGACGACGACGCCGCTGCCTGGGCCTACTTCCCCGACCGGACACCGCTGGCCGGAGATGTATGGATCAGCCCGGATACGAACAACCCTACCCCTGTCAAAGGCACTTACGACTTCATGACGTTCGTGCATGAAATCGGTCATGCCCTGGGCCTCAAACATCCATTCGAGTCGAGCCAATCCAACAGTACGCTGATCTCGCCCCTGCTCGATGATACGCATTACACGATCATGAGCTACAACAATGCGTACTCCTATCAGCCGACGACACCGATGCTGCTGGATATTCTCGCTATCCAGAAAATTTACGGCGCCAACATGCTTTGGCAAACCGGTGACAACGTCTATCGCTGGGCACCCGACCAATCAGTATTCGAAACCATCTGGGATGCCGGCGGAAACGATACGATCGATGCCAGCAACCAGCAGGCGGCTGTCAGACTGAACCTGAATGAGGGTGAGTTCAGCAACATCGGCAAGGCATTCGTCGACATCCCGAACCTGCAACTGGTCAATGACGGGCTGGCGATCGCCTTTGGCACCAAAATCGAAAATGCCACCGGTTCGGCTTTTAACGATGAGCTTATCGGCAATGCGCTGGGTAACGTTCTCGATGGTGGTGCCGGCCAAGACGTCATGATTGGCGGTGCAGGCAACGACGTTTACGTTGTGGATAACGTGGGTGACGTGGTGGTGGAAACCAGCACCTCGCTGAGCGAAATCGACACGGTTATGTCGTCGATCAGCTACACCCTGGGCAGCAACCTCGAGAACCTGACCCTCACCGGCAGCGACCAGCTCGACGCCACCGGCAACGCCCTGAACAACGTGCTGATCGGCAACAGCGGCAACAACGTGCTGGACGGTGGCCTCGGCGCCGACGTGATGATTGGCGGCTTCGGCAACGACACCTACATCGTCGACAACCTCAAGGACACGGTCACCGAAACCAGTACCCTGGTGAGCGAAATCGACACCGTGCGTTCCTCGGTGAACTGGACCCTGGGTGCCAACCTGGAAAACCTCACCCTGACTGGCAGCGACAACCTCACCGGTGTCGGCAACGCCCTGAACAACGTGCTGACCGGCAACAGCGGCAACAACATCCTCAACGGTGGCGCGGGCCTGGACACGCTGATCGGCGGCGCCGGCAACGACACCTATGTCCTCGACCAGGCCGGCGAACTGGCGCTATTGCAGGATGACGTTGATCAAGGCCACGACCTGCTGTACATCAACTACACCTCGACTCCGGCCAGCAGCACCGTCGACCTCAGCCAAAGCAACCTGCAAAACGTCGAAGATGTCACCGTCACCGGCCTCGGCAACTTCACCGTGATCGGCAACGACCTGAACAACATCCTGCTCGGCAACAACTACGACAACACCCTGCTGGGCGGGGCCGGCAACGACTGGCTGGATGGTTGGGCCGGGGCTGACAAGCTCATTGGCGGTAGTGGCGATGACACCTATGTCATCTTGAACAATGGTGTACAAGTCACCGAGCTGGCTGACGAAGGCCACGACCTGATCCAGACGGCAGTAAGTTACTATTTGGAAGACAACGTCGAAGACGCTGTGCTGCTCGGTTCTGCAGCGCTGAGCCTCACGGGCAACAAGCTCGACAACCGTCTGACCGGCAACGCCGCCGCCAATATCCTCGACGGCCGGGGCGGGGCCGACACCCTCGACGGCGGTGCCGGTAACGACACCTACTACGTCGATAACGTCGGCGACACAGTGATCGAACGCGGTACCTCGCTGAGCGAAATCGACACGGTGCTGTCGTCGATCAGCTACACCCTGGGCAGCAACGTCGAGAACCTGACCCTTATCGACTTCAACGACCTGAATGCTACCGGTAATGCCCTGAATAACCGCATCGTCGGTAACTACGGCGACAACACCCTGGACGGAGGACTTGGCGCCGACGTCATGATCGACGACCGCGGCAGCGACACCTACATCGTCGACAACCTCAAGGACGTGGTCATTGAGACCGGCCTCTCGCTGTGGGATATCGACACCGTGCGCGCCTCGGTCAACTGGACCCTGGGTGCCAACCTGGAAAACCTCACCCTGACCGGCAGCGACAACCTCAACGGCGTCGGCAATGCCCTGAACAACGTGCTGACCGGCAACAGTGGCAACAACGTGCTCAACGGTGGCGCGGGGCTGGATACGCTGATCGGCGGCGCCGGCGACGACACCTATATCCTCGACCAGGCCGGCGAACTGGCACTGCTGCAGGAAACCGCCGACCAGGGCCGTGACCTGCTGAACATCAGCTACACCTCGACCCTGGCCAGCAGCACCGTCGATCTCAGTCAAAGCAACCTGCAGAACGTCGAAGATGTCACCGTCACCGGCCTCGGCAACTTCACCGTGATCGGCAACGACCTGAACAACACCCTGCTCGGCAACGCCTACAACAACACCCTGCAAGGCGGGGCCGGCAATGACTGGCTGGATGGCGGCGCCGGCGCCGACACCCTCAGCGGCGGCAGCGGCGACGACACCTACGTCATCGACAACGCCACCGACAAGGTCACTGAGCTCGCCGACGAAGGCCGCGACCTGATCCGCACGACGGTGAGCTACACCCTCTCGGCCAACGTCGAAGACGGCGTGCTGCTCGGCACCGCCGCGTTGAACCTCACCGGCAACGAACTCGATAACAGCCTCACCGGCAACGCCGCCGCCAACTTCCTCGACGGCAAGGCCGGGGCTGATACCCTGGACGGCGGGGCTGGCAACGACACCTACGTGGTCGACAACCTCGGCGACACGGTAATCGAGCGCGGCACCTCGCTGGCCGAGATCGACACGGTGCTGTCGTCGATCAGCTACACCCTGGGCAGCAACCTCGAGAACCTGACCCTCACCGGCAGCGACCAGCTCGACGCCACCGGCAACGCCCTGAACAACGTGCTGATCGGCAACAGCGGCAACAACGTGCTGGAGGGCGGAAGCGGCGCCGACGTGATGATTGGCGGCTTCGGCAATGACACCTACGTCGTCGACAACCTCAAGGACGTGGTCACCGAAACCAGCACCCTGGCGAGCGAAATCGACACCGTACGCGCCTCGGTGAGCTGGGCCCTGGGCGCCAACCTGGAAAACCTCACCCTGACTGGCAGCGACAACCTCAACGGCGTCGGCAATACCCTGAACAACGTGCTGACCGGCAACAGCGGCAACAACATCCTCAACGGCCAGACCGGCCTGGACACCATGAGCGGCGGCGCCGGCGACGACACCTATATCCTCGACCAGGCCGGCGAACTGGCGCTGCTGCAGGAAACCGTCGACCAGGGCCGTGACCTGCTGAACATCAGCTACACCTCGACCCTGGCCAGCAGCACCGTCGACCTCAGTCAAAGCAACCTGCTGAACGTCGAAGATGTCACCGTCACCGGCCTCGGCGCCTTTACCGTGATCGGCAACGACCTGAACAACACCCTGCTCGGCAACGCCTACAACAACACCCTGCAAGGCGGGGCCGGTAATGACTGGCTGGATGGCGGCGCCGGCGCTGACACCCTCAGCGGCGGCAGCGGCGACGACACCTACGTCATCGACAACGCCACCGACAAGGTCACTGAGCTCGCCGACGAAGGCCGCGACCTGATCCGCACGACGGTGAGCTACACCCTCTCGGCCAACGTCGAAGACGGCGTGCTGCTCGGCACCGCCGCGTTGAACCTCACCGGCAACGAACTCGATAACAGCCTCACCGGCAACGCCGCCGCCAACTTCCTCGACGGCAAGGCCGGGGCTGATACCCTGGACGGCGGGGCTGGCAACGACACCTACGTGGTCGACAACCTCGGCGACACGGTAATCGAGCGCGGCACCTCGCTGGCCGAGATCGACACGGTGCTGTCGTCGATCAGCTACACCCTGGGCAGCAACGTCGAGAACCTGACCCTCACCGGCAACGACAACCTCACCGGTACCGGCAACGTCCTGAACAACGTGCTGATCGGCAACAGCGGCAACAACGTGCTGGAGGGCGGAAGCGGCGCCGACGTGATGATTGGCGGCTTCGGCAATGACACCTACGTCGTCGACAACCTCAAGGACGTGGTCACCGAAACCAGCACCCTGGCGAGCGAAATCGACACCGTACGCGCCTCGGTGAGCTGGGCCCTGGGCGCCAACCTGGAAAACCTCACCCTGACTGGCAGCGACAACCTCAACGGCGTCGGCAATACCCTGAACAACGTGCTGACCGGCAACAGCGGCAACAACATCCTCAACGGCCAGACCGGCCTGGACACCATGAGCGGCGGCGCCGGCGACGACACCTATATCCTCGACCAGGCCGGCGAACTGGCGCTGCTGCAGGAAACCGTCGACCAGGGCCGTGACCTGCTGAACATCAGCTACACCTCGACCCTGGCCAGCAGCACCGTCGACCTCAGTCAAAGCAACCTGCTGAACGTCGAAGATGTCACCGTCACCGGCCTCGGCGCCTTTACCGTGATCGGCAACGACCTGAACAACACCCTGCTCGGCAACGCCTACAACAACACCCTGCAAGGCGGGGCCGGTAATGACTGGCTGGATGGCGGCGCTGGCGCCGACACCCTCAGCGGCGGCAGCGGCGACGACACCTACGTCATCGACAACGCCACCGACAAGGTCACTGAGCTCGCCGACGAAGGCCACGACCTGATCCGCACGGCGGTGAGCTACACCCTCTCGGCCAACGTCGAAGACGGCGTGCTGCTCGGCACCGCCGCGTTGAACCTCACCGGCAACGAACTCGATAACAGCCTCACCGGCAACGCCGCCGCCAACTTCCTCGACGGCAAGGCCGGGGCTGATACCCTGGACGGCGGGGCTGGCAACGACACCTACGTGGTCGACAACCTCGGCGACACGGTAATCGAGCGCGGCACCTCGCTGGCCGAGATCGACACGGTGCTGTCGTCGATCAGCTACACCCTGGGCAGCAACCTCGAGAACCTGACCCTCACCGGCAGCGACCAGCTCGACGCCACCGGCAACGCCCTGAACAACGTGCTGATCGGCAACAGCGGCAACAACGTGCTGGACGGTGGCCTCGGCGCCGACGTGATGATGGGCGGCTTCGGCAATGACACCTACGTCGTCGACAGCCTCAAGGACGTGGTCACCGAGACCAGCACCCTGCTATCTGAAATCGACACCGTGCGCGCCTCGGTCAGCTGGACCCTGGGTGCCAACCTGGAAAACCTCACCCTGACTGGCAGCGACAACCTCAACGGCGTCGGCAATACCCTGAACAACGTGCTGACCGGCAACAGCGGCAACAACGTGCTCAACGGTGGTGCGGGCCTGGACACCATGAGCGGCGGCGCCGGTGACGACACCTATGTCCTCGACCAGGCCGGCGAACTGGCGCTATTGCAGGATGATGCTGATCAAGGCCGTGACCTGCTGTACATCAGCTACACCTCGACCCTGGCCACCAGCACCGTCGACCTCAGCCAAAGCAACCTGCAGAACGTCGAAGATGTCACCCTCACCGGCCTCGGTGCCTTCACCGTGATCGGCAACGACCTGAACAACACCCTGCTCGGCAACGCCTACAACAACACCCTGCAAGGCGGGGCCGGCAATGACTGGCTGGATGGCGGCGCCGGCGCCGACACCCTCAGCGGCGGCAGCGGCGACGACACCTACGTCATCGACAACGCCACCGACAAGGTCACTGAACTCGCCGACGAAGGCCACGACCTGATCCGCACGGCGGTGAGCTACACCCTCTCGGCCAACGTCGAAGACGGCGTGCTGCTCGGCACCGCCGCGTTGAACCTCGCCGGCAACGAACTCGATAACAGCCTGACCGGCAACGCCGCCGCCAACCTCCTCGATGGCAAGGCCGGCGCCGATACCCTGGACGGTGGGGCCGGCAACGACACCTACGTGGTCGACAACCTTGGCGACACGGTGATCGAACGCGGTACCTCGCTGGCCGAGATCGACACGGTGCTGTCGTCGATCAGCTACACCCTGGGCAGCAACGTCGAGAACCTGACCCTCACCGGCAACGACAACCTCACCGGTACCGGCAACGTCCTGAACAACGTGCTGATCGGCAACAGCGGCAACAACGTGCTGGACGGTGGCCTCGGCGCCGACGTGATGATTGGCGGCTTCGGCAATGACACCTACGTCGTCGACAACCTCAAGGACGTGGTCGCCGAGACCAGTACCCTGGCGAGCGAAATCGACACCGTACGCGCCTCGGTGAGCTGGGCCCTGGGTGCCAACCTGGAAAACCTCACCCTGACCGGCAGCGACAACCTCAACGGCGTCGGCAATGCCCTGAACAACGTGCTGACCGGCAACAGTGGCAACAACGTGCTCAACGGTGGCGCGGGGCTGGATACGCTGATCGGCGGCGCCGGCGACGACACCTATATCCTCGACCAGGCCGGCGAACTGGCACTGCTGCAGGAAACCGCCGACCAGGGCCGTGACCTGCTGAACATCAGCTACACCTCGACCCTGGCCAGCAGCACCGTCGATCTCAGTCAAAGCAACCTGCAGAACGTCGAAGATGTCACCGTCACCGGCCTCGGCAACTTCACCGTGATCGGCAACGACCTGAACAACACCCTGCTCGGCAACGCCTACAACAACACCCTGCAAGGCGGGGCCGGCAATGACTGGCTGGATGGCGGCGCCGGCGCCGACACCCTCAGCGGCGGCAGCGGCGACGACACCTACGTCATCGACAACGCCACCGACAAGGTCACTGAGCTCGCCGACGAAGGCCGCGACCTGATCCGCACGACGGTGAGCTACACCCTCTCGGCCAACGTCGAAGACGGCGTGCTGCTCGGCACCGCCGCGTTGAACCTCACCGGCAACGAACTCGATAACAGCCTCACCGGCAACGCCGCCGCCAACTTCCTCGACGGCAAGGCCGGGGCTGATACCCTGGACGGCGGGGCTGGCAACGACACCTACGTGGTCGACAACCTCGGCGACACGGTAATCGAGCGCGGCACCTCGCTGGCCGAGATCGACACGGTGCTGTCGTCGATCAGCTACACCCTGGGCAGCAACCTCGAGAACCTGACCCTCACCGGCAGCGACCAGCTCGACGCCACCGGCAACGCCCTGAACAACGTGCTGATCGGCAACAGCGGCAACAACGTGCTGGAGGGCGGAAGCGGCGCCGACGTGATGATTGGCGGCTTCGGCAATGACACCTACGTCGTCGACAACCTCAAGGACGTGGTCACCGAAACCAGCACCCTGGCGAGCGAAATCGACACCGTACGCGCCTCGGTGAGCTGGGCCCTGGGCGCCAACCTGGAAAACCTCACCCTGACTGGCAGCGACAACCTCAACGGCGTCGGCAATACCCTGAACAACGTGCTGACCGGCAACAGCGGCAACAACATCCTCAACGGCCAGACCGGCCTGGACACCATGAGCGGCGGCGCCGGCGACGACACCTATATCCTCGACCAGGCCGGCGAACTGGCGCTGCTGCAGGAAACCGTCGACCAGGGCCGTGACCTGCTGAACATCAGCTACACCTCGACCCTGGCCAGCAGCACCGTCGACCTCAGTCAAAGCAACCTGCTGAACGTCGAAGATGTCACCGTCACCGGCCTCGGCGCCTTTACCGTGATCGGCAACGACCTGAACAACACCCTGCTCGGCAACGCCTACAACAACACCCTGCAAGGCGGGGCCGGTAATGACTGGCTGGATGGCGGCGCCGGCGCTGACACCCTCAGCGGCGGCAGCGGCGACGACACCTACGTCATCGACAACGCCACCGACAAGGTCACTGAGCTCGCCGACGAAGGCCGCGACCTGATCCGCACGACGGTGAGCTACACCCTCTCGGCCAACGTCGAAGACGGCGTGCTGCTCGGCACCGCCGCGTTGAACCTCACCGGCAACGAACTCGATAACAGCCTCACCGGCAACGCCGCCGCCAACTTCCTCGACGGCAAGGCCGGGGCTGATACCCTGGACGGCGGGGCTGGCAACGACACCTACGTGGTCGACAACCTCGGCGACACGGTAATCGAGCGCGGCACCTCGCTGGCCGAGATCGACACGGTGCTGTCGTCGATCAGCTACACCCTGGGCAGCAACCTCGAGAACCTGACCCTCACCGGCAGCGACCAGCTCGACGCCACCGGCAACGCCCTGAACAACGTGCTGATCGGCAACAGCGGCAACAACGTGCTGGAGGGCGGAAGCGGCGCCGACGTGATGATTGGCGGCTTCGGCAATGACACCTACGTCGTCGACAACCTCAAGGACGTGGTCACCGAAACCAGCACCCTGGCGAGCGAAATCGACACCGTACGCGCCTCGGTGAGCTGGGCCCTGGGCGCCAACCTGGAAAACCTCACCCTGACTGGCAGCGACAACCTCAACGGCGTCGGCAATACCCTGAACAACGTGCTGACCGGCAACAGCGGCAACAACATCCTCAACGGCCAGACCGGCCTGGACACCATGAGCGGCGGCGCCGGCGACGACACCTATATCCTCGACCAGGCCGGCGAACTGGCGCTGCTGCAGGAAACCGTCGACCAGGGCCGTGACCTGCTGAACATCAGCTACACCTCGACCCTGGCCAGCAGCACCGTCGACCTCAGTCAAAGCAACCTGCTGAACGTCGAAGATGTCACCGTCACCGGCCTCGGCGCCTTTACCGTGATCGGCAACGACCTGAACAACACCCTGCTCGGCAACGCCTACAACAACACCCTGCAAGGCGGGGCCGGTAATGACTGGCTGGATGGCGGCGCTGGCGCCGACACCCTCAGCGGCGGCAGCGGCGACGACACCTACGTCATCGACAACGCCACCGACAAGGTCACTGAGCTCGCCGACGAAGGCCACGACCTGATCCGCACGGCGGTGAGCTACACCCTCTCGGCCAACGTCGAAGACGGCGTGCTGCTCGGCACCGCCGCGTTGAACCTCACCGGCAACGAACTCGATAACAGCCTCACCGGCAACGCCGCCGCCAACTTCCTCGACGGCAAGGCCGGGGCTGATACCCTGGACGGCGGGGCTGGCAACGACACCTACGTGGTCGACAACCTCGGCGACACGGTAATCGAGCGCGGCACCTCGCTGGCCGAGATCGACACGGTGCTGTCGTCGATCAGCTACACCCTGGGCAGCAACCTCGAGAACCTGACCCTCACCGGCAGCGACCAGCTCGACGCCACCGGCAACGCCCTGAACAACGTGCTGATCGGCAACAGCGGCAACAACGTGCTGGACGGTGGCCTCGGCGCCGACGTGATGATGGGCGGCTTCGGCAATGACACCTACGTCGTCGACAGCCTCAAGGACGTGGTCACCGAGACCAGCACCCTGCTATCTGAAATCGACACCGTGCGCGCCTCGGTCAGCTGGACCCTGGGTGCCAACCTGGAAAACCTCACCCTGACTGGCAGCGACAACCTCAACGGCGTCGGCAATACCCTGAACAACGTGCTGACCGGCAACAGCGGCAACAACGTGCTCAACGGTGGCGCGGGCCTGGACACCATGAGCGGCGGTGCCGGCAACGACACCTATGTCCTCGACCAGGCTGGTGAACTGGCACTGCTGCAGGAAACCGCCGACCAGGGCCACGACCTGCTGAACATCAGCTACACCTCGACCCTGGCCAGCAGCACCGTCGACCTCAGTCAAAGCAACCTGCAGAACGTCGAAGATGTCACCGTCACCGGCCTCGGTGCCTTCACCGTGATCGGCAACGACCTGAACAACACCCTGCTCGGCAACGCCGCCGCCAACTTCCTCGACGGCAAGGCCGGGGCTGATACCCTGGACGGCGGGGCTGGCAACGACACCTACGTGGTCGACAACCTCGGCGACACGGTGATCGAACGCGGCACCTCGCTGGTCGAAATCGACACGGTCATGTCGTCGATCAGCTACACCCTGGGTAGCAACCTCGAGAACCTGACACTCACCGGCAGCGACAACCTCGACGCCACCGGCAACTCCTTGGGCAACCGTCTGACCGGTAACAGCGGCAATAACGTTCTGGATGGCGGAACCGGCGCCGACCTGATGATCGGCGGCACTGGCAACGACACTTATATCGTCGACAACCTCCAGGACGCGGTCACCGAGACCAGTACCCTGGCGAGCGAAATCGACACCGTACGTTCCTCGGTGAGCTGGACCCTGAGTGCCAACCTGGAAAACCTCACCCTCACCGGCAGCGACAACCTCACCGGTGTCGGCAACGCCCTGAATAACGTGCTGACCGGCAACAGTGGCAACAATGTGCTCAATGGTGGAGCAGGCAACGACCTGCTTGATGGTGGTATGGGCAATGACCTGCTGATAGGAGGTCTGGGCACAGACATCCTGACGGGCGGCTCTGGTGCCGACCGGTTTGTTTTCAATTTACTCAGTGAGCTGGGCAAAGGGGCAAACAGTGACGTCATCACCGACTTCAGCAGCCTACAGGGCGACAAGATCGACCTGTCAAAACTCGATGCCAATATGCTCACCACTGCGTTCAACGCCTTTACATTCATTGACTCGAATGCGTTCACAGGAGCAGGACAACTGCGTTTCGAGGATCATGTGTTGTACGGCAACGTCAACGGCAGGCTGGATGCAGATTTCGCAATCCAACTGGTAGGCGTCGATACCTTCAGTGCCAAGGACTTGGTAGTTTGACCAAGGTTTGAACAATACGCCCTGACCAATGTCGGGGTGTTTTGTTTTGTATCACCAAGACTGAACCCAAGCGCCAAGACTTGAACGCGAAAAATGTCGGGGGCCCCGTTCACCCCAACACCCCTAACTCTTTCGCCCGAGCCACGGCCTGCGTGCGCCGCTCAACACCTAATTTGCTGTTGATATGACTGGCATGGGTCTTGACCGTATGCAGCGAAATGAACAACTGATCACTGATTTCCTGATTCGAACATCCCTGCGCGATCAGCCGCAAAACCGCCAGTTCACGCGTACTGAGTTGTTCAGCAACAGGCGATGACTCAACCACTGGACGGGAGGCCATGTCCGGAAGCTTTTCCAGCAGATGCTGCGAAACCGGCGTCGGCGCACAGGGTTGAAGTTGCCCACGCAGCCAGTCCGGATGCTCGGCCAGTAATCGGTCAAACGGTTGCAGGACACCTCCGGCGGCCGCTTCCAAAGCCTGGGCCAGCGCCTTGCGGGCCTCGGGTTCGCGTCCGCCCGCCAACAACAGCGTAACGTTCTGATTCAGCGCCATCACGCTGAGCATCTGCCGACCGCTACGCTGACCGTGTTCATGCAGCGCATTCAGGCGCCCTTCGGCGAGCATGGGCTGGCCCTTCATCATGTCCAGCACCGCCTGTTGCAACTCAATGTGCAGCGGTAGTTGTGGATGGAATTCCGGGGGGGCAGCCGGGTGCTCGCCGTTATAGGTCTGGCCCAGTCGCGCAAGCCAGGCTTCGGCCAGATCGGTGCGACCCTGAGCCAGCCAGAGTTCACATTTGACCAGGGTAATCATCGCCAGATAGTAAATCGGCGGGACGTCCCAGATGTGCATCAGGCGCTCGGCCTCGGCAAGTTCGGCGAAGGCCTTCGCGAATTCGCCGCTGTTGCCCTCCAGCCGGGCAATAACACAGTGGCCGATCAGTACGCTGATGTCACGACAGGCCCTGGCTTCACCCAACCCCGCGAGTAAACGTGCCCGCGCGGCCTGGGGTTGCAAGCGCAGCGCCAGCAAAAAACCCTCGTACAAGGTCAGGCGTGCACGCACCGCATAGAGTCGTTGAGGGGATAAACCTTGCAAGCGTTGCAACCCCTGACGGACTTCATCCAGTGAACGAAGAATCTCCCCGCGCGCTTGCAATACCCGGGCGCGGTCGTAATGAGCCAAGGCCTCGAACAACGGATTGCCAACGCGCTGTGCCAACTCCAGCGAATCACGATTCAACCCCCGGGCACGCCACAAGTCGCCATCGGCAATCGCCAGATTGGACAATGTCGACAGGCACATCAGTCGCTGTCCATACCGTTTGGCCGGCAGGCTTTCCAGTGCTTCGGCGCAATAGAGCATGGTCAGCTCGCGATTGCCTCGCCCCCGGGCAATGATCCCGCTCAGGGCCAGCCATTGCGCCAGCATGGATTTTTGCGCAGTAGCCGACGGCGCCGGCAGGAAGCGGCTCAGGTGACTGGCCAGCTCTTCGGCGGCGTCCAGTTGACAGGCCAGCCCCAATGCCCAGCTGTAGAGCACGATCAGCCGTGGCGTGCTGATTAACAGGCTATCGGGCAAGTCCATTTTCCAGCGCAGCAACATGCCGACGTTCTGCTCGGCCAGCAGTTGCTCTTCAGAAAGGTTTTGCACCAGATTCGCCGCGACATCCAGATGCCCGGCGCGCAACGCCTGCTCCACCGCCTCATCGAGTAGCCCTTGGGCGTTGAACCAGCGGCAGGCGCGCAGGTGCAAGCTGGCCGTCGGCACCATCGCCTGGGCGGTGGGCCGGCTGCGCAACAGATCGGAAAAAAGGTGGTGATAGCGATACCAGTGACCGTGTTCGTCCAGCGGCACCAGGAACACCTGATGCGCCAGCAGGAAACGCAGGATTTCGGCGCTGTCATGGGCTTCGCGCACAGCGTCGCACAGCTCACTGCAAAAACGCTCCTGGGGCGCGGTGTCGTACAGGAATGACTGCACCTCGGCGGGCAGGCAATCGATGACTTCTTCGAGCAGGTAATCGCGAATCAGTCCTTCCCCGCCGTACAGCGACTGGGGCAATGCACCCTCGCTGCCCGCCTCGGAGGCCGCCAATAGCCAGAAGCGCAGCCCTGCCACCCAGCCTTCGCTGCGCTGGATCAAATTCTCCAGCGCCTCGCCACGCAATGAAATGCTGTGTCGATCAAGCAGGCTCAGGGCTTCATCATGGGTCAACCGAAGATCCTGCTCATGTAACTCGAGCAGTTGCCGCGACAGCCGCAGGCGTGCCAGATGCCAGTCCGGACGCTGCCGACTGGTGACCATGACCAACAGGCCATCGGGTAAATGATTGAGGAAAAACTGCAGACAACGATCGAGCACCGGCCCCTGGGCCAGATGATAGTCATCAAGTACCAACAGCAGCGGCGTGTTGGGTGAGAGGTGCACGGCCAGTTCATCGAGCAAACCGTCCAGCCATTCTTCAAAGGCGAACGGTTGATGACGTTGGCGCATTTTCAGCAGCCCCAACGCCTGGCTGCCCAGTTGTGGAAAGTAGTCCTGAAGACCTTCGAGCAGGCGCTCAAGAAAACGGCCGGGATCACTGTCCCGCAGACTCAAGCCCAGCCACAGGCTTTGCCAGTGATCCGGCAACCCCTGACAAAACTCCACCGCCAATGAACTCTTGCCGAACCCTGCCGGCGCGCTGACCAACAACAGCCTGCCACCGAGACCTGCACTCAGGCGCTCGCACAGACGCGGCCGCAGCACATGGCCGGCGGGCAGCGGAGGCCGGAAAAAACGCCCGTCCAGTGCCGCGACGGCAACGCTTGCAGGGCCCGGAAGTGGGGACAGATCAGTCATGGCCGGCTCTTGTTTGAAATACTGATGGCGGCGTTACAGATGTCCGCAGCCTAGCGGTAAACGAAGAGCTATTGAAGGTTATTGCTACAAATGGCTACAAAAAGACTACGAGCAAAAATGTCGGTAAACCGGACAGCCACACCGGACAACGATCTTTATGAACTGCCAAAAAAACGCCCCGAACCAGTCGGGGCGTTTTTTCGAGGATGCGGCCTCGGGTTACAACGTTTTAGCGAACGCCTTCCTGACGCAACGCGGCCGGAGTGAAGTCGGCGGTGCTGGCGGTGAAGCCGAAGTTATAGGCCGACTTCTCTTCGTTCTTCATGCCCAGTGCCAGGTAGCGGCCCGATTGCAGGTCGTACAAGGTTTCGAGGGCGTACCACGGCACTTGCTTGTCGTAGTAGTTCTCGGAGTGAGCCTCGGCGACGCGCCACAGTTGCCCGCGACCGTCATAGTGATCGACCACTGCCGCCTGCCAGGTGTCTTCGTCGATGTAGAAGTCACGTTTGGCGTAGATGTGACGCTGACCTTCCTTCAGCGTCGCGACCACATGCCAGACCCGGCGCAGTTCATAGCGAGCCAGGTCCTGGTTGATGTGACCAGCCTTGATGATGTCGGCGTACTTCAGCTGTGGCGAATCGAGCTTGTAGCTGTCGGAGGCGATGTACATCTCTTTCTTGCCTTCGAGCTTCCAGTCATAGCGATCCGGCGCACCGTTGTACATGTCCAGGTTGTCGGAAGTACGCAGGCCATCGGCAGCGGTACCCGGCCCGTCATAAGACACTTGCGGCGCACGACGCACTCGGCGCTGCCCGGCGTTGTAGACCCACGCCGAACGCGGTTCTTTAACCTGGTCGAGGGTTTCGTGCACCAGCAGCACGCCACCGGCCAGACGAGCCGGCGCGGTCACTTTCTGCTTGAAGTAGAACAGAATGTTGCCCGGGTTCTTCGGGTCGTAATCCTTCATCCTGTCGCGGAACACGAACTGATCCTCGAAGTACACCAGGCTGAACGAGCCGTTCGCCTGCGGCGTGGCCTGGGTTATCAGACGGGTCACACTGCCGCCGCGATAACGGGTGATATGGTTCCAGATGACTTCAACGCCACTTTTCGGAATCGGAAACGGGATCGCGGTTTCGAAGTTCTCCAGACCATTACCACCGGACACCAGGTTAGTGTTGGTAGCGTTCTTCTTGATGGAGGCAAACACCTCATCCGGCACAGTGGCGCCGCGATGGGACGGGTAGACCGGCATCTTGAAGGTTTCCGGGTAGCGCTTGAACATCGCGTACTGGCCCGGCGCGAGTTTGTCCTTGTACTGGTCGACGTTCTGCGCGGTGATGGTGAACAGCGGTTTTTCACTCGCGAACGGATCAGACAGAAAACCCTTGCTGTCCACGCTACCGGCGTTTTTTGGCATCGGTTTCCAGGCCGGGATCGAGCCGTCGGCGTTGCCTGCCATCTCGGCCCCCATCGGGGTCAGGCTCTTGCCCAGCTTGTCCGCTTCGGCCACAGGGACCGCCGCCATGACAGCGGTCGCCAGCAGCGAAAGCCCCAGAACACCAACATGGAACAGACTCTTTGTTATTTTCATAAATGTGTTCGTCCTGAAAATGCAGTGCTTAGAAGTTCACGCCGAAGCTGAGCGCAACGAAGTCGCGGTCATCTACGGTGGTGTACTTGCCGTCAAAGAAGTTGGTGTACGCCAGGCTCGCGGTGTAGGTGTTCTGGTATTCGGCATCGAGCCCCAGGCTTACCGCTTTACGACCTTCCTCGAAGTTGCCGCCAGGGCCTGGCGAGTAACCGCTCACGTCGTGGGACCAGGCCACGTTCGGCTTGAGGTTCACACCGGCGAATACGTCGGGGTATTCCCAAATGGCCCGGGCGCGATAACCCCACGAAGTAGCCGTAGTGAAGCCGTCGTTGTTGCAATTGCGGCTGCGGTTGTTGGTAGCGGCACCCGCGCCGGCACCATTGATGGTGCTGGTGTTGAGGATCGCCGAGCAGGTATCGAGGCCACCGGTGGACGGCAGTTCGCCAGGCCCGTAGACCGGGTCACGGCCATAACGGACGTCAGAGGTACTTTCCAGGCCTCCGACGTGGGTCACGCCCACTTCGCCCACCAGGGTCAGGCGGCTGGCGCCCATGACCTGATCGAAGAAGTGCGTCAGGGTGGTCTGGAACTGGGTGATTTCCTTGCGGCGATAGCCGTGCAAGTCCTGACCCGGCACACCGTTAAGCAGCGAAGCATTGGTCAGGGTGCCGCCCAATGGACGCACGCCGGCGAACAGAATGTCGGTGGAGTTGAGCTGCACCGGCGCGTTCGGACGATAGCTGAGCTCACCGCTCCACGCCGTGCCGGTAGGCAAGGTGGTGGAGAAGCTCAAGCCGTAGAGGCGGATGTCTTCCGGGTACTCGACGAAGTAGTTCGAGTTACCCGCGACCACCAACGGCGCCAGAGCCCGAAGCGCCCCCGGCAAGGCCGCTGCCTGCGCATAGGCCGATGCTGGAGCCCCCGTAGCGCTGAAGATCGGCGCACGGCTGTGGTAGTTCATGAAGTAAGCACCGAACTCGGTGTCCAGCGGCTCGAACATGTATTTGAGGGACGCGCCCCACTGGCCACTGTCCCGTGCATCGCGATCAGGGCCACGACGCACCAGTACACCTTCGTCGTTAACGTCGACGCCCAGCCTGGCCAATGTGGGCAAGGCGGCGCCCGGAATGGTCGAACGCTTGTTCAGCACGCGCAGGTTGTTGTCGCAACCGTCGGCAATGATGTCGGGCTGGGAGAAAAAGGTGCCGCAGTTATCGACGACGGTCTGGTCCCATTCCAGTTGATAAAAGGCTTCGGCCGACAGAGTGTCGGTGAGGCTCTGGGACACGTAGAACATGTTGACCGGGATCAGACCTTCCTTGACCTCGGCGCCGGGACGACGAAACGCGGAGACGTCGATCGGGTTGATCGAGTTGATGCCGCCGCCGATGAAAGTACTTTCACCCCAGCTCACAACCTGCTTGCCCAGACGCACGGAACCCGGCTGATCGGCAATGGAGTAGTTGTGGTAGACGAAGGCGTCGAGGAGCTCGCCGCCGGAGGATTTGGCGCCTTCCTTGCGGTTGCTGTCGCTGATGTCCTTGAATTCGCGGCTTTCATCCTTGAGTTCGAAGTCGTACCAGTATTTGCCTCGGACGAAGACACCGGTGTCGCCGTATTTCAATTCAAGGTCATGAATACCCTTGAAGATCTTCGAGAAGGTTTCGCCACTCTTGAAGTTGGCGTGACCGTCATCGGACGTCTGGGACAGGCCATGGCCCCCGTTATTGACGCCGATCAGGTTTTTGTTGGGACTCTGAGTAGACCAACTGGCTCCGATCGACAGGGATGAGTCAAATTGACCTTCGATTTCACCAACGTTGAAACTGACGCCGAATGCGGGCCCGGCGAGCGAAGAGGCAAGACTGACCGCCAGGGGCAGTTTCGCCCGGCGCCAGAACTGGTTTACTGATGTCATCGACGCTACTCCATGTGCATTATTGTTATGGCTTAGTACTTTTAAAAACGCTGTGGGTAACCGGAAGCCAAGCGGTCCGAAGTCACTCCAAAGTTGCATCGCCCCGTTTATTGCGTGAGCTCCGTTCTTAAAAATCCTTGAGCGGACTATAGCCAGCAGGTAGTAGTGCTTGATCCCTCTAAAGTGTGATTTGCGCTGCCGGCCACCCTGGAACAGTCCTTTCGCCAGTCCGACACATGTCGGCACGGCAAGGATGGCTGAAAATTCGGATTTCACAAGCCAAGCGCTTGCTTGGTGGCTCTGGCGTGCCCTTTCGGGCACGCCAGATGACGCTTAAAGCGTCGAGAGGAAGGTGCTGTTGTTGGCCTGCCATTCGGTGATGTCGACGCGGATACGCTTCTTGTCGAGCTTGCCGACGCTGGTCTTGGGAATTTCAGTAACAACGGCGATCTGACTCGGGATAGCCCACTTGCTCAGGTGCCCCTGTTCAACGTACGGCTTGAGGTGCTCCTTGAGTTCCCTGGCCCCGATCTGATGCCCTTCGCGAACCACCAACAGCGCAAATGGGCGCTCGCCCCACTGCGGATCGGCGATGCCCACTACTGCTACCTCACGTACCGCAGGGTGGCGACTGATCAGGTCTTCCAGGTCCAGGGAAGAGATCCACTCGCCACCGGTCTTGATCACATCCTTGATCCGGTCACGGATGTCGATCACGCCCATGCTGTCCAGGGTTGCCACGTCGCCGGTGTGCAGCCAGCCCCCGGCCCAGAGCTCGGCGCCTTTTTGCGGCTCGTTGAAGTAACCCTCGGTGAGCCACGGCGCACGCAGCACCAGTTCGCCCTGGGTTTCACCATCGGCAGGCAGGAAGTTGCCCTCGGTGTCGACGATTGCCGCCTCGACCAACGGCCCCGGCACACCAGCCTTGATCCGGTAGGTGGTGCGTTCGTCTTCGGTGCCGGCCATCAGCTCATCGTTGAGGTGGGCGCATGATACCAATGGCCCGGTCTCCGACATGCCATAGGCGGCGGTCAATTGGATGCCCTTGGCCTTGGCGGCGTCGTACAGCGCATGGTTGAGCGCACTGCCGCCGATGACGATTTTCCAGCCACCGAAATCGACGTTTTGCGCCGCCTTGGCATTGAGGACCATTTGCAGAATGGTCGGCACGCAGTGGGAAAAGCTCACCTTCTCCTTGCGCCACAGCTCCACCAGATACTCGGGGTCGTAACGGCCCGGATAAACCTGCTTGAGCCCGAGCATGGTCGCCACATACGGCAAGCCCCAGGCATGCACATGGAACATCGGGGTGATCGGCATGTACACGTCGTTGGTGCCCAACAGCCGCACGCTGTCGATGGCGCCCATGATGGTCGCCACGCCCATGGTATGCAGCACCAGTTGCCGATGGGTGAAATACACGCCTTTGGGGTTACCGGTGGTGCCGGTGGTGTAGAACGTGGTGGCCACCGAGTTTTCGTCGAAGTCCTGGAAGTCGTACTGCGGGCTCGCCGCGGCCAGCAGTTGCTCGTACTCGCCGACAAGGTTCGGCAACTCGGCAGTTTTTTCCGGCAAGTCGGTCAGCAGCAGGGTTTTCTCCACCGTGGTCAGGTGCCCGGCAATCGCCTTGTACAAACCGACGAACTCGCTGTTGACCAGCACAAAGCGGTCCTCGGCGTGGTTCATGGTGTAGAGAATCTGTTCTGGCGACAGCCGCACGTTAATGGTGTGGATCACCGCGCCGATCATCGGGATGGCGAACATGCATTCCAGGTAGCGATGGCTGTCCCAGTCCATTACCGCCACGGTATCCCCGGCCTTCACGCCGGCCTCTGTCAGCACATTGGCCAGCCGCGCAACCCGCTCGATCAGGGTCGGATAGCTGTAGCGCAACTGATCGCGGTAGATGATTTCGCGAGTTTTTTCGTAACGGGCGCCGGACATCAGCAGCCGTTTAATCAACAGCGGATACTGGTAAGCGCCCTCGGCTGGAGGAATAACGCGAGTCTGCAACATAAGAGTCCCTTTTTGACTGCACAGTCTTGGCTGCTAAAGCTAAGCACTCTAGAGGCCTTGAACGCCAGCCAAATCAGCCAAAGGTATGATTTGCAGAACCGTACAAATGCTAGCTTTACGCCAGCACTTGCGAGAATTCGTCAGCCGTTACGCCATTTTTCCTACGGCAGCCTCGGCCGGTGTCCGGGGGAAAACCATTGCAGCCACGAAGGTCAACGCCGCAATACTCGCCAATATCAGGTAAAGACCTACAAAACCTTGGCGCGGTTCGACGAACGAAATCAGCGGAATCGCGGTAGCACTGGCACCGAACGATAAACAGTAACGCAGCGCGAAGACTCGGGATTGCCATTGCGGCGCGACAAAGTTGGCGACCATCGCATCATTCACCGTGACCTGGCCAAACACCACGAACATGAACGCCGCACCCAGCACGATCACGGCCCAGCCGTCGACATAGGCCAACCCGAACAACAGTGGCGCCTGGCACAGCGTCAACACTATGAACGGCCATTTCAGACTGAAACGATGCAAGACCCGGCCGATGCTCAACTGCGCCACGGCGCCGAAGGCATACGCCAGGCTGACCACGACGCCAAGGATTTGCGGTGAAGTAAACAAATCGTGCAGGCGTTCCTGAAACAATTTCGGATAGGTCATGGTCGTGGCGTTGAACACCACACCGCCGGTCGCGGTGGCCAAGGCCAGTACGCCGAACACCATGACCATGGAAATCCGCTGACCGGCCGCATCTTTGAGCGGTGTGTGCGCACGCTTGGGGATCGGTTCTTCGCGCACCTGAAACGCGAAACCGATGCCCAGCCCAATCGCCACCACGCCAGGCAAAACGAATGCCGAACGCCAGCCGAGTTGCGCCACCAGCAACCCGGTGATCAGCGCCGAAAACGCCACGCCAAGGTTGCCCCACATGCCGTTGATACCGATCTCGCGGCCCCGGTTCTGCGCGTAAGCCACCAGCATCGCGGTGCCCACCGGGTGATAGATCGCGGCGAAAATACCGATCAGCGTCAGGCCGAGTACCAGCATCGGTGCGCTGCTGCTCACGCCGGTAAAGATCGCCGAAGCGCCAATGCCGAAAAAAAACACCAGCATCATTTTCCGTCGGCTCCAGCGATCCCCCAGCCAGCCGGCCGGCAGCGAACAGGCGCCAAAGGCAATAAAGCCGCCGAGAGACAGGCCGATCATCGCGGCGTAGTCCAGTGCGAAGGCCTGGGTCATACCGAGAACGGCGGCGGGAAAAATCAGCATGAACATGTGATCGATCACATGGGCTGCGTTGATATAGCGGAGGACATTTCTGGACTGGTTCATCGCGGCACGCTTACGTTGTAGTGAGCGGCTTATGCTAAGTTGGCGAAAAAGAGTAATCCTGACAACAAAGTCATTGGATCTGACATGTTAATCAGCCATTTCCTGCACGGGCCGGTCAGCGCCTATCCGCGAGATTACGTGGACGGTGCTCACCAGGAACAGCATCAACACCGCGAAGCTCAGTTGCTGTACGCCGTTTGCGGCACCATGCGAGTGGTCACTGCGCAAGGTGCCTGGGTCATTCCACCAACCCGAGCCGTGTGGATTCCACCATTGGTGGCGCATGAAATTTTCATGTCGGGCGAGGTGCGCATGCGTTCGCTGTTCATTGCCCCCGAACTGTCGCCGCCAACGCTGCAACAGTGCTGTGTGCTGGCCGTCACACCGCTGCTGCGCGAGCTGATCCTGCGCGCGGTGCAAGGTCCGCGACACGCGGAAAACTCATTGATTCAGAAGCTGATGCTGGAAGAGATCGCCAGCCTGGAAAACCTTCCGCTACACATTCCAATGCCCGAGGACCGACGCCTGCAGGGCATCTGCATGGCGCTGCTGCGCGCACCGAATCACTCCAACACCCTGGAAGACTGGGCACAACAGGTCGGCGCCAGCTCTCGAACCTTGGCGCGGCTGTTCCAGCAGCAACTGAAGATGAATTTCAATGCCTGGCGCCAGCAACTGCGCCTGATGGAAGCCCTGCCGCGTCTGCTCGCCGGGGAAAGCGTGCAGAGCGTGGCGCGCGACCTGGGCTACGGCAGTGCTCGGGCGTTCAGCGCAATGTTTCGCCGTTTGCTCGGGGAAAACCCTCGGGAATACCTGAACGCGCTGAACAAATTGAGCGAACTCAATCCCCCGTAGACACTCAGCGCGATCAATGCATCTCGGTGAACGCGAGTTTCACGCCGATGGCGATCAGCACCGCGCCCATGGTCCGGTCGAACCAGTGGCCCATGCGGGCGAAACCGGCGCGCACGCGTTGTTGACTGAACAACATCGCCACCAGGCAAAACCAGAGCGCCGTTGCCGCTGCCAGATAGATCCCGTAACCGGCCTGTACCGCCAGCGGCGTGTGCGGGTTGATCACCACGGTGAACAGCGACAGGAAAAACAGCGTGGCCTTCGGGTTCAGGCCATTGGTCACGAACCCCGCAGTGAAGGCGCCCCGCGCGGTGCGCTCACCCGCTTCCTGGTGCAGATCGTCAGCTGCAGGTTTGGCCGGTTGCGCGCGCAGGGCCTTGTAGCCGATGTACAGCAGGTACGCGGCAGCGGCCCATTTCAAGGCGTTGAACAGCACGATCGACTGAGACACGATCAACCCGATCCCCAGCAGCGAATAACCGACGTGCAGGAAAATCGCCGAACCAACGCCCAGCGCCGTCCAGGTCCCGGCGCGGCGACCGTGAGTCACGCTCTCTCGCACCACCACGGCGAAATCCGGGCCGGGGCTTGCAACAGCCAGCAGGTGAATCAGCGCAACGGTCAAGAATTCTGTCCAGTACATGGGGGCTCCCTTTGGCCAAGCGTAACTGCTTGTTTCATCTGGTAGGCTCGGCAGATTACGCCCTCAGTTCAATGCACAAAAGGTACAGTTGATGACGAACTCTCGCCGCGCCGTTTTCCTTGACCATCCGTCCCTGGACCTCGGCGATCTCGACCTCAGCCCACTACGCGAGTGCTTCAGCGACTTGCAGCTGTTCGCCCAGACCACGCCTGCGCAGGTGATCGAACGCCTCAAAGGCGCCACTGTCGCCATCACCAATAAAATCCTGATTGATGCGGCGGCCATGGCGGCCAGCCCCGAGTTGAAGTTGATCCTGATCACCGCCACCGGCACCAACAATGTCGACCTTGCTGCAGCCCGCGCCCACGGAATCACTGTTTGCAATTGCCAGGGTTACGGCACGCCGTCGGTGGCTCAGCACACGATCATGTTGTTACTGAACCTGGCGACGCGCCTGGGCGACTATCAAAAAGCCGTCGCCGAAGGTCGCTGGCAACAGGCGAAACAGTTCTGCCTGCTGGATTACCCGATCGTCGAACTCGAAGGCAAAACCCTCGGTTTGCTCGGCCACGGTGAACTGGGCGGTGCCGTCGCGCGGCTGGCCGAAGCGTTCGGCATGCGCGTCTTGTTGGGGCAGATTCCGGGCCGCCCTGCCCGCCCGGACCGCTTGCCGCTGGACGAGCTGCTGCCGCAAATCGACGCCCTGACCCTGCATTGCCCGCTCAACGAACACACCCGACACTTCATCGGTGCCCGTGAACTGGCCTCGATGAAGCCCGGTGCTTTCGTGGTCAACACCGCGCGCGGCGGCTTGATCGACGAACACGCATTGGCCGACGCCCTGCGCAACGGCCACTTGGGCGGCGCGGCCACCGACGTGTTGAGTGTCGAACCACCGACTGCGGGCAATCCGCTGCTGGCCCAGGACATTCCACGGCTGATCGTCACCCCGCACAACGCCTGGGGTAGCCGCGAGGCGCGGCAGCGAATCGTTGGCCAGTTGACGGAAAACGCTCAGGCTTACTTCAGCGGTAAAGCGCTGCGGGTCGTCAGTTGATAAACTGCGGCACTTTTTTCAAGGAGCAGAGTATGGATCCGCGCAGTGAAGTACTGCTTCGTCAGGCCGAGTTGTTCCAGGGTTCGGTGCTGCTGGCCGGTTTGCCCGCCGATGACTTGCTGGGTCGCTTGCCCGATGCCCACGGCTGGTGCTGGCACGCCGGCGATCAAGCAGCACTGGACGCCCGTTTCGCCGGGCGCAGCCATTTTGGCGTGAATGCGCCCGAGCGCGAATTCGACAGCGCCGTGGTGTTTCTGCCCAAGTCCAAGGACCTGACCGACTATATCCTCAACGCCCTCGCCTCTCGTCTGGCCGGTCGTGAGTTGTATCTGGTCGGCGAAAAACGCAGCGGCATCGAAGGCGCGGCCAAGCAGTTGAACCCCTTCGGCAAACCACGCAAGCTCGACAGCGCACGGCATTGCCAGCTCTGGCAGGTCACCGTGGCCAATGCGCCAGAAGCCAAATCGCTGGAAAGCCTGGCCCAGACCTATGAACTGCCATTGGCCGAAGGGCCGTTGAAAGTCATCAGCCTGCCGGGCGTGTTCAGCCACGGTCGACTGGATCGCGGCAGCGCCCTGCTGCTGGAACATCTGGACAAACTGCCCAGCGGCCACCTGCTGGACTTCGGTTGCGGTGCAGGCGTGCTGGGGGCAGCGGTCAAGCGGCGTTACCCGCACAACCAGGTCACCCTGCTCGATGTCGACGCGTTTGCCGCCGCCAGCAGTCGCCTGACCCTGGCCGCCAACGGTCTGGAAGCGGAAGTGCTGACCGGTGACGGCATCGACGCAGCGCCCATGGGCTTGAGCGCGATTCTGAGTAATCCACCGTTCCATGTCGGCGTACACACCGACTACTTCGCCACAGAGAACTTGCTGCGAAAAGCAGCTAAACATCTGAAAAATGGCGGCGAACTGCGGTTGGTTGCCAACAGTTTCCTGAAGTATCAGCCGCTGATCGAAGAGCACTTGGGCGCGTGTGCGATCAAGGCTGAAGGACAGGGTTTTAGAATCTACCGGGCCAAGCGTGGCTGAAAACGCTTTTGTAAAAGAAGGCTTGCCCAATCGGATTTGCCTAGGCAGAATCCGCTCCGTCCTAGGGGAGTAGTCTCCCACGAGCGCCATGCTCGTCCGGCATACGTCAACATACTTGGTCCTCAGACCATGGCGTATGCGACCCACGCGTCCGCATCAGACGGATCGCAGGGTTTGACAAGACCTATGACACGAACACCTTACCCGGGGCGGGAAGGCTGTACGTGTCATAGCCGTGTCGACCCGCCCCTTAGGAAAACCCTGATGATGCTGGACTCTCTACTCGTTCCCACCGCAATCGTTGCCTTGGCCGAAATCGGCGACAAGACGCAACTGCTCGCACTCATTCTCGCCGCTCGCTTTCGCAAACCCTGGCCGATCATCGCCGGCATCGTCGCCGCGACCCTGGCCAACCACGCGGCGGCCGGTGCGGTAGGCGCCTGGTTCGGCAGTTTCTTCTCGAATGCGACGCTTCACTGGATCCTCGCCGCCAGCTTCGCCGCCACGGCGCTGTGGACACTGGTGCCGGACAAGATGGACGAAGACGAAGCCAGCACCGCCCGCAAGTTCGGACCGTTCCTGACCACGCTGATTGCGTTTTTCCTCGCGGAGATGGGCGACAAGACCCAGGTCGCGACCGTGATGCTCGCCGCGCAATACCCGGATCTGTGGCTGGTGATCCTCGGCACCACCGCCGGGATGTTGATTGCGAACGTGCCGGTGGTACTGGCGGGTAATTTTGCAGCGGAAAAACTGCCTCTGACTTTGATCCGTCGCCTGGCGGCGTCGGCGTTCTTCATCCTGGCGATTGTCGCGGTGTACAAGGCGATGCAGAGCAGTGGCTGGGTTTGACCCTGGATCTGGTGAGTAACAGATTGTGGCGAGGGGGCGTTCCGACAAGCCCCCTCGCCACAAGCCTCAGCACTTGATGATCAGGATTTCCTGGCTTTCTCGTACAACGGCATGACTTTCGGAATCGCCGCCTGCAACGACGCAATCCGACTGGCCGACGCCGGGTGAGTGCTCAAGAACTCTGGCGGCGCGCCTTCCGAGGCTTTGCTCATTTTGTTCCACAGGGTGATCGCAGAGTTCGGGTTGTAACCAGCGCGGGCGGCCAGTTCGAGGCCGATCAAGTCGGCTTCGTTTTCGTTCTCGCGACTGTTGGGCAAGGTCATGCCGTATTTGGCCACGGTGTCCGCCAGGGCCAGGCTGTCCTGCCCCAGACCGAGCAACGCACCGGCGCCCTGCTTGGCCATTTCGAGACCATAAGCCCTGGACATCGCTTCACGACTGTGCTCGCGCAAGGCGTGAGCGATTTCATGGCCAATGATGGCGGCGATTTCGTCGTCAGTGAGTTGCAGGGTGTCGATCAGCCCGCTGTAGAAAATGATCTTGCCACCAGGCCCGCAGGAGGCATTCAGCTCGTCGCTCTTGATCAGGTTCACTTCCCATTGCCACTGGGCCGAATCCGGACGAAACACCGGTGCCTGGGCAATCAGGCGATTGGAGATGGCCTGGACGCGCTTCGCATTGTTACTGGATTTATCCAGCACGCCTTTGGTGCTCGCCTCCCCGATGGTCTGTTGATAAGACTGGGCGTACATCTGGTTGACCTCGGAGGTCGACAACATACTGAACATGTATTGCGTGCGCTCAACGCCCACGGCGCCACCGCTGGTGGTGTTGACCGACTGACAACCGGCAAGCAGCAGACTTGCACTCAGTGCACACAAAACCAATGTCTTACTCATCAAGAAGCTCCCTGGAAACATGCCGCGTATCCTAGGTGGGGATTTGTATCGGCGCCAGATACAACGGACGTGTAGCACGTACATTTCAGACAAAGCCCCGATTACCGTAGGAAAAAATTCACACAACAGCGTCCACCGCGGCTGATCACGGCCAGCAATGATTCATTTACGACATCCAGCACTCTAAAACAGCCAATTCGTTACACCTGGCTCATGCCCCACCGCCCCAGTGCCGATACAGCTCTGCAGACGTCCTCTTGCGTGCGGAGCACCCATGAAATTCAAGTCGATCCAGTTTTCCGTTGCCGCCCTGGCCGGCGCCATTGTGCTCAGCGTTGTCGCAGCCCTGGTGCTGTACGCGCTGTTTTCCGGCGCCCGGACCCAAGACATGGTCCAGCAACGGACTCAGGCGCAGTTTGAGCAAGTCATCGAACAGCGCCTGACGTCGCTGGCACAAACCCAGGTCAGCCAGATCCAGCGCGAACTCGAAGCGCCGCTGCTGATTGCCGGCGGTCTGGTGCGGGTCAACGCATTGATCGGCACACCGGGCGCCGACGGCCAGCCGCAACTGAGCCTTAGCCGCGAGCAACTGATCAGCCTGATCAAGGAAAACGTCGCCCGGAACCCGAAAATTCTCGGCACCTACATTGGGTGGGAAAAAAACGCCCTCGACCACAACGATGCGGCCTACGTCGACACCAAAGTAGTCGGCATCGACGCCAGTAACGGGCGCTTCCTGCCATGGTGGTTCCGTAACGAAGACGGCAGCCTGGGCCTGGACAAACTGGTGGACGTCGACGACCAGAAAACCTTGTCCACCGGTGTGCGCGCCAGCGAGTACTACCTGTGCTCCAAGGAAACCAAAAAATCCTGCGTGATCGATCCGGCGCCCTACAAGGTTGGCGACAAGATCGTCATGCTCGCCTCCTTCATTGAACCGATCATGCTCAACGGCGCGTTCCAGGGCATCGTCGGCGCCGACCTGTCGGTGAACTTCATCCAGGAAATGCTCCTGGGGGCGAATCAGAAACTGTACAGCGGCGCCGGAGAAATGGCCCTGATCGGCGGTAACGGCCGGATCGTCGCCTACACCAAAGACCCGAGCAAATTCGGCGAAAAGGTCAGCGACATCCTCGACAGCAAGCAGATTGCCAACATGGCCAATCTCAAGCGTGGCGAAGTGACTTACACCGTCGACAAGGCCCAGGGCCGGATCGAGTTGTACCTGCCCTTCGGCATCGGCCAGACCGACGCCCGCTGGACCTTGATGCTGCAACTGCCGCTGAACGCGGTGATGGCCGACCTGCAAAAACTTCAGAGTGACCTGGACGCACAGCGCAAGTCCGACACCTTTGGCATGGCCATGGTTGGCCTGCTGATCGCCGGCATTGGTTTGTTGGTGATCTGGCTGGTGGGCCACGGCATTGCCCGGCCGCTGAAGCAGATGGTGACCATGCTCGATGACATCGCCCAGGGCGAAGGCGACCTGACCCGCCGCCTGACCAGCGACCGCAGCGACGAACTGGGCTCGATCGCGAAGGGCTTCAACACCTTCCTGGCCAAGTTGCAGGCGATGATTACTCAAGTGGTGACTTCGGTGCAGAGCGTCAGCGACTCGTCGGAACACACCGCCGACATTGCCATTCGCACCAACATCGGTGTGCACAAACAAATGGCCGAGATCGATCAGGTCGCCACCGCCGTACACGAAATGACCGCCACCGCCCAGGACGTGGCGCGCAACGCCACCCAGGCCGCGCAAGCTGCCAGTCATGCAGATCAGGCGGCGGCGCAAGGCATGCAAATCGTCCGGGATACGTCGAATTCGATTGGTGTGTTGGCCATCGAAATCGGCAAAGCCGTCGGCGTGGTGCAGACCCTGGCCAAGGACAGCGAAAACATCAACGCGATCCTGACGGCCATTCGCGGCATCGCCGAGCAGACCAACCTGCTCGCCTTGAACGCGGCCATCGAAGCGGCGCGAGCCGGTGAGCAGGGCCGGGGTTTTGCGGTGGTGGCCGATGAAGTACGCAACCTGGCGCAGAAAACCCAGAAGGCCACGGAAGAAATCCAGACCATGATCCAGCAACTGCAACAAGGCACCCGCGATGTGGTGCGGGTCATGGAAGACAGTCAGAACCGCACCGACGAAAGCGTGCAGCACGCGGCGAAAGCGGCCGAAGCACTGGAAACCATTACGCAAGCGGTGTCGGTGATCAACGACATGAACACCCAGATCGCCAGCGCCGCCGAGGAACAGAGCGCGGTGGCCGACGACATTAACCGCAACGTGATCAACATCGGGCAAGTAGCCAATGAAGTGGCCGGTGGCGCGGATGAATCGAGCGCAGCGAGTGCGGATTTGACCAAGTTGGCGGAACAGCAGCGCCGGTTGATCAATCAGTTCAAGGTTTAGGGTTCAATGATCGTTCCCACGCAGAGCATGGGAATGATCATTACGCGCTCAGCCCGGGGTCAAACACTCCGGCCCATTGAGCTTCGGATCATTCACCATGTTCGCCAGCACCCGCTCGCGCAGCGCCGCGGGTTCGCTGGCCAGCAGCGCTTGCAAGGCATGTAGCGGGGTTTCAGGATTGAGCCAGGCTTCCTGCCCCGCCGCATCGAGAATCAACGGCCGACGCTGACTCGAAGCAGGTTGGGTGATTACCGCCGTACTCAGCCATACCTGCTCCTGCACTGGATACGCCTCCCAGATCGCCGCGAAGTACAGCGTCGAGCCCTCCCCCGGCGTCAGCCAGTATGGACGTTTGCGCGTAGTGCCGCGCCACTCGTAAAAACCATTGGCCGGCAGCAGACAACGGCGCAGGCGCAAGGCTTCGCGAAACATCGGCTGTTCGGCAACGGTTTCGGCACGGGCATGGGCCGGCGTGCGGGACAGGTCGGTCAACCACGGCGGCGTCAGGCCCCAGCGGGCGCGGGCCAACTCACGCTGCCCGTCTGCACCGGCACGCAGCATCAACACCGAATCGTTGGGAGAAATATTCCACTGGGCCTGCTGATCGGCGGGAAATCCGGGCAGGGCTGCGAAGGCGGGGTTCCAGCGAAACAGGGCATAACGTCCACACATGGGGCAATACGACTCTTGATCAAACGAACGTCAGCCTAACAGACCAGCGTGCCGGGAAAGCTGTCCGGTTCATCGCCGGACAGCGGCAGCGCGGCATTGTACGCGGCGATCAGTTCCCGCGCGTATTGCGCCTGGTCGTTATCGACCGATACACCCAGCAGGCCGAATATCGGCAATTCCCCGGTACCGCCGATCAAATCCCGGCCCACCAGATGCGCCTCGATGCCTTCACTGGCCAGCATGCTTAGCAGCAATTCGCCTTCCATCAGGTTTTCCGGCTCGTAGATACGCTGCATGGGTGAACCCCTTCATTCGTTTTCGCTGTAGACGTCGAGGTGCCACTCCTCGCCGTGAACCTGCAAGACAAAGGTAATGGGACGACAACACACCGGACAATCCTCGATATAGGTCTGATCACCGCCAGACAAATCCAGAACAGCCTCGACTTCTTCACCGCAATACGGACATTCATACTGCGCAGTTTCCAGCATCGCGGTCTCCCAGGTGACTTGTGCGTATAATCGCCGGTCTATTTGCAGGGCTATTTTTGTCTGACTACCTTTCAGACCGTGCCCCGTTGGTTTTCGATCAATACCTTTACTTACCCTAGCCGTTTCTAACAAGAGAGCATGATGGGCGAATTCGATGCCATCCGACCTTACGACGACAGCGAAGTCCCAGCGGTGCTGGCACGGCTGCTCGGCGACAAGGCGTTTCTAGATATCCTCACCCACTTCCGCTTCCCGCGCTTTGCCGGTGCCTTCGGCTGGATGCTCAAACCTCTTATAGCGCATCGGCTACGCCGTGAGTTCGCCGACGTCACGTCAGTGGCCACGTTGCAGGACAAAGTCGAGTTTTACGTCGACCACACCATCGAGCGCGCCACGGACGGGGTGACCTACACCGGCGTGGAGCAATTCAAGTCCGGCAGTGCCTACCTGTTCATCGCCAACCACCGCGACATCGTGATGGACCCTGCCTTCGTCAACTACGCCGTGTACCACGCCGGCCTGCCGACCCCACGCATCGCCATTGGCGATAACCTGCTGCAGAAGCCTTTTGTCAGCGACCTGATGCGCCTGAACAAGAGCTTCATCGTGCACCGTTCGATCACCGGTCGTCGCGAGAAAATGGCGGCGTATCAATTGCTGTCGGCCTACATCAACCACTCGATCCGCAACGATTGCGCCTCGATCTGGATCGCTCAGGCTGAAGGCCGGGCCAAGGACGGCGACGACCGCACCGAGTCGGCGATCCTCAAGATGTTCCACATGAGCCGCAAGGACGAGCCGTTCGGCGAAGTCATCCGTTCGCTGAACCTCACCCCGGTGTCGATCAGCTACGAGTACGACCCCTGCGACCAGGCCAAGGCCCGCGAGCTGTACATTCGCGCCACCACCGGCACCTACACCAAGGCACCGGGCGAGGATGACGCGAGCATCGCCAAGGGCATCACTGGTTACAAAGGCCGGGTCCACGTGAACTTCGCCGCGCCGATCACCGAACTGTTCGAAGACACCAAGCAATTGGCGATCGAAATGGACAAGCAGATTCTGGGCGGTTACCGGTTATTCCCGGTGCATTACCTGGCGTATGCGCAGTGGAAAGACGCCGACCCGCAATTGCAGGTGCCGAAAGCGGCCGAGCTGTTTGCGGCAGATGAACTGGCCAAGGCTCAGGAAGAATGGCAGCGTCGACTGGAAGCTTGCCCCGAGGAACATCGTCCGTTCCTGGTGCTGCAATATGCGATGCCGGTGCGTAATCAGTATCGGGTCAAGGCCGGGCTACCGTTGTAGGGTAATGGCTGGATACGACAACGGCGCCTTCGGGCGCCGTTTTTGTTTGTCTTGGTGCAGTAGGTCAGTCAGACACTGTAACTGTGTCAGAACTTCAGACGCGAGTACTGACCCACGACACCAGCAACGCCATCCCAAGGCAGGCAAAACCGAAGCGATAGAAAAACCGGTTCATGCGCAAGGTCGCCCAATCGAGGGTTGGCTCTTCGCTGGGCCTGCTCTGGCGCTGGGCTTCGATACTGGCCATCGCGCGCTGTTCACGACGACGGGTGGCGTGCAGCAACCAGCCGCCCGGGCAGGCGAACAGCAAGGCCAGCAGGTTGATCAGTTTGGCGGGATGAGCGGTAAAGAGCGAAATCAATTGCAGCGACATCACAAACCTCAGGCAAACCGGTGTAACAGACGCCGGGACCGACGACCACGGCGCGGATTCTACCGAAAGCGCTCCGGCCTGCCCCCCCTTTCCGACAAATAACGAAACCATTTAGCCGATTATTGTCCTGTGTCACGGCGCCGTCATCTGAATCCGCCAGTCTGTCGCCCTTCGAAACCGACACGGACCGCGTCATGCTCCACGCCGAAAACCAGGATCGTCTTTACCTCATTGCCCAAAGCGACGAACAACAAACCTTAGTCGGCAGCCTCGCCTTCAATGTACAGGACCGGCATTGGCTGGTGTATTGCGCGTTGGGCGGGCATCAACATGCGGATTTGCCGGAGACGGATTTGCTGACCGGGGTGAGTGTTCTGGACTTCTATTCGCAAGCGGCTTGATTTCCCTTGCTGGAGCGGCAGGCACAAAAAAACCCGGCGCCATCGCTGGCACCGGGTTCTTTAAACAAACTGCAAACCGTTACTCGCCAAGCACCTGACCAATCGTCGGGTCCTTGAACAAGCGGGTCAACGCATCACTCAGCACATCACTGACCAGCTTGGTATTGGTTTCCTGATTCGGCGCCATGCCAAAACGCTGATCCAGCGACGCGCCGTAGCGACCGCTGTAACGACGGTTGGCATTCTGCACATCGGAACGGAACGTCGCGCCAATTGTAGCTTCAGTCACATACAAACCTTCTTTGGGCGACTGATACTTCAGCTCGGCCAGGGTCACCGTCAATTGCGGCGCATTCAGCGCATTGGCCGTCGGCGTGAAGCCCAGCAACCGCACGGCCGCCTCAGCCTGAGCCTGCAGCTTCGGCAGAATCTGCGCGCCCTGCACCGTGATCGCACTGGTCTCCGGGTACAAACCGCCACGGGTCCCCAGGGTTGGCGATGGACGACCGTCCACCACACGCACCACCACCGGCTGACCATGGCCGACCGGCGCCAGCTGAGCCGTCAGCTTGGGTTCCGGGCTCAGTTGTTGCGGGCTGTGGGCGCAGCCGACGAGGGTCAAACTGGTCACAGTGATCAAACCGAACAACAGGCGTTGCAACATGCTCTTCTCTCCAGAATCAGGCAACTAACGATGCCCGCAGTATAGCGGTGCGCCACTGCGGCGAACTAGCTTCGCGCAACGATTACTGAAATCTCTGACAAACCCGGCGCAGCGCGGTTCCTGTCACACCTTTGTCACCGCCCGCTGGCAACCTTTATGGCAGTCACCCCCAAAAGGTACGTTGCCATGCGTTTTCTCGTCTCCCTGTTCGCGCCACGCCCGCTGCACCGCAGTTTCGCCCTGCTCGATCACAATGGCCACTGCCAGGCCTTCAAGCAGTGCAGCCTCCAGCCCATGGGCGATGGTTGGGTCGAAATCGAAGAAATTCGCCTCAACTGGCTGCACCAGCCTCTGCCCGCCAGTGCCCGTGTCAGCCAGCACCAGCCACGTGCACGCGCGCAGCAACTGCTGACCACCTGACCCGACGCCTAATAAAAGTCATTAAACACGACCATTTCCCTGCGTTTCTTAGATACAATCTCCCCCCGATTATAAGGACGTCTCCTGATCGGGCCTCGCAGCATCGTTCAATGCCTCGGTATTGACACCCCGCACCGCCCACAGAGAGCCGCCCACACAGATCGAGTGAAGCTGGCGCGCTTGCTGTTTCTCAAGCAAAACCCCCACTTTTCGCGAATCTGCAGAGCTGTCATTACGCTCGGTCACTGAGCTGTTTGCCCGTTTTTGCTGCCCATGCACCCCATGGCGGCAATCCATCCGGGCACGGTGCCAGGCTGGGACAGCCCTTTTTTGAGGTTCACGTCTTCAAAAGAGCGTGAAAAAAACGGGTTTTCACAACTTCACAAGAGTGTGGCGAGCAAATGAATAGTTTTGCGTCTGAAAATGCACCATTAGCGTCTACAACAGCCCAACGACACAGGACCGAGTACTCCTCGAACACCGGAGCCTGAAGCCTGTCCGCTACGGATTTGGTTGCACAAACGGATGTCTCGACCATAAGTCGAATTGCCAGCCGCGTGCCGAAATGAGTTCATGTGACTCTTGAAGCCAGGCCGCATGCATCCGTCGAAGTTGCGAAAAATTGCGAAGATTCGGACATGGCGATCCTGGCCATGGGTACCTGGGGCATCACTGACACGCCCCGGAACGCCTGGCAGCTATGCCGACAATTTGGTGCTGCAGATTTTGGAGACGCGTTAAATGGCGCATAACGAAGCAGTCGACGTAGTACTGGTTGGGGCCGGCATCATGAGTGCCACCCTCGCTGTACTGCTTAAAGAGCTCGACCCCGCGATCAAGCTGGAAGTCGTCGAGCTGATGGATTCCGGTGCCGCGGAGAGTTCCAATCCGTGGAACAACGCCGGTACCGGTCACGCCGGGCTGTGTGAGCTGAACTACACGCCGCAGGCCGCTGACGGCACCGTCGACATCAAGAAAGCCGTGCACATCAACACCCAGTTCGAGGTGTCGAAGCAGTTCTGGTCCTACCTGACCAAGAAAGGCACCTTCGGTTCGTGCAAATCGTTCATCAGCCCGGTGCCGCACCTGAGCTTCGTGCAGGGTGAGAATGGCGTGTCCTTCCTCAAGGAACGCTTCAAGACCCTGAGCAAGCACCATGCCTTCTCGGACATGGAATACACCGAAGACAAAGCCAAGATGGCCGAGTGGATGCCGCTGATGATGCCGGGCCGTCCGGCTGACGAAGTCCTCGCCGCCACCCGCGTGATGAACGGCACCGACGTCAACTTCGGCGCCCTGACCAACCAGCTGCTCAAGCACCTGACCAGCGCGCCCGATGCCCAGGTCAAGTACTGCAAGCGCGTCACCGGCCTGAAGCGTAACAACGGCGGCTGGACCGTCAGCATCAAGGACGTCAACAGCGGCAATACCCGCGAAGTCGACGCCAAATTCGTCTTCCTTGGCGCCGGCGGCGCGGCACTGCCGCTGCTGCAAGCGTCGGGCATCGAAGAAAGCAAAGGCTTCGGCGGCTTCCCGATCAGCGGCCAGTGGCTGCGTTGCGACAACCCGGAAGTGGTCAAGCACCATCAGGCCAAGGTCTACAGCCAGGCCGCGGTCGGTTCGCCACCAATGTCCGTGCCGCATCTGGACACCCGTGTGGTCGATGGCAAAAAGTCCCTGCTGTTCGGACCTTATGCCGGCTTCACCACCAAGTTCCTCAAGCACGGTTCGTTCATGGACCTGCCGATGTCGGTTCGCGCCGGCAACATCGGTCCAATGCTGGCCGTGGCCAAAAACAACATGGACCTGACCAAGTATCTGGTCAGCGAAGTGATGCAGTCGATGGAGCAGCGCCTGGAATCCCTGCGTCGCTTCTACCCTGAAGCGAAAGCCGAAGACTGGCGCCTGGAAGTGGCCGGCCAACGGGTGCAGATCATCAAGAAAGACCCGAAGAAAGGCGGCGTTCTGCAGTTCGGTACCGAACTGGTCGCGGCCAAGGACGGTTCCCTTGCCGCTCTGCTCGGCGCCTCGCCAGGCGCCTCGGTGACCGTGTCGATCATGCTGGAATTGATCGAGAAATGCTTCCCGAACAAGGCCAAGGGCGAGTGGGCTGCCAAACTGGCGGAAATCTTCCCGGCTCGGGAGAAAGTCCTGGAAACCGACGCTGCGCTGTATCGCAAGATCAATGCGCAGAACAACGTCGCACTGGAACTGGTTGAAGCAAGCAGCGAAACCCAAAGCTACGCTTGATTCAGCCGCATAAAAAACGCCCCGTCCTCATTGAGGGCGGGGCGTTTTTTTTGTGTGCGGTGAAACAATCTTGTGGCGAGGGTGCTTGCTCCCGCTTGACCGGGCTGGCGCACCAGTGCGCAGCGCTCACAAAATCTCCGCCATTCGCAGCATTTTGGGGCCGCTTCGCAGCCCAACGGGAGCAAGCTCCCTTGCCACAAAATTCCAGTGTGCCTGACGTTAACCGCGAGCCTTGTCGATCAACTCGATGTACTCGGCCGCGTTACGTTGATCCTGAATCAGGGCCACGAAGTCATTGCCGTGCTCATCCTTGCCGTCCAGATCGTAGCCGGCTTCGACAAAGAACGTCAGAAAACGCTCGAAGTCATCGATGCGCAGACCGCGGTAGGCCTTGATCAGTTTGTGCAGCGACGGTGAAGTGGCGTCGACCGGCTCAAAATCGAGGAACAGTTTGATCTGCGCATCGCCGATCTCGTCACCAATCACTTGCTTCTTATCTTTACGCATTGCCGACTCCAGCTCGCAGACATTTCACAGGGCGGGCAGTTTACCCCTGCCTTGATGCCGGGCTCAACGCGGACGAACGCTGCCGGTGTGCAGATCGGCCCAGATATGGCCGTTGGCGTAACTCAGAAACTGGCAATACACCGTGTCGTTGCGCAGCAAGTCGATCACCACCCGGTACTGGGCCAACGGGTAATAGAGCGTTAGCGTTTTGCTTTTGTTGTCGTAGATCGGCTTTTTCAGGCTTTTGCTTTCGCCATCGAAGTTGACCAGCACCTGGCTGATGGTCGCACCCTTGTTCAAGGGTTTGCCCTTGAGGCGGATCAGCAAGGGTGAGGTGACCGGGATTGGTTGTTGGTTGGACTGACGCTGGCTGCCGAGGACCACCGAATACTCGGTGACCTGCAACAGTTGTTGCTGCTCGGGTTCCGCTTCACGCAGAGTCAAGTCGTCCGGGGGCAAAAACTGCACATGCATCGGTGCCGGAGCGGCGGCCAGGGGTAGGCTGAAGACCAACATCAGGGCGGCGCAGCTGCGGATCAAAAGACTCATGACAGGCTCCTGGGACGAGGCCGAGCACTCTAGCATGATGATCAATCGGGCGAATAACCGATCCAGATCAATACTCTCGAAGACAAGGCTGGGCATACTGAAAGAGCCTTCAGCCCTATTTCGACGGCGTGCCGTCTACTGTGGAGTCCCTATGCCATTCTCCATCCCCCCGTTATTCGCCGCCTGGCGTCAAACTCTGCGTGCAGGTTATAGCCTCAGACGCTTGCGCGGCGACATCAGTGCCGGGGTGACGGTAGGGATTATCGCCATTCCCCTGGCCATGGCCCTGGCGATTGCGGTGGGAGTAGCGCCCCAGCAAGGTTTATATACGGTGCTGATCGCGGCCCCCCTGATCGCCCTGACGGGAGGCTCGCGCTTCAATGTCAGCGGGCCGACAGCCGCGTTCGTGGTGATACTGCTGCCGATCACCCAACAATATGGCCTGGGTGGCCTGCTGCTTTGCACCATGCTTGCCGGGGCCATCCTGATTGCCTTGGGGCTGATTCGGGCCGGTCGGCTGATTCAGTACATTCCTTATCCGGTGACCCTGGGCTTTACCGCCGGGATCGGCATAGTCATCGCCACACTCCAACTAAAGGATTTGCTGGGCCTGAGTACCACCGGGCATGCCGAACATTACATCGAGCAATTAGGTGCGCTGCTCCAGGCATTGCCCAGCGCCCGCCTGGGGGACGGAATCATCGGTGTCATGTGCCTGGCGGTTCTGATCGTCTGGCCGCGGTTTGTGCCGAGGGTTCCGGGGCATCTGGTGGCGCTGGCCGTCGGCGCAATGTTGGGGCTGGCGCTGGAAAGCGGCGGGTTACCGATTGCGACGCTGGGCGAGCGCTTCAGCTATATCGTCGATGGCGTCAGCCACCCCGGCATTCCGCCGTTTCTGCCGAGCTTCGACTGGCCGTGGAATCTGCCAGGACCCAATGGTCAGCCGCTGCATCTGTCTTACGACCTGATCCGCCAATTAATGGCACCAGCGTTCGCCATTGCCATGCTCGGCGCCATCGAATCGTTGTTGTGTGCGGTGGTGGCCGATGGCATGACGGGCAGCAAACATGACCCCAACGCCGAACTCCTGGGTCAAGGCATTGGTAACCTGGTCGCACCGTTGTTCGGCGGCATTACCGCCACCGCGGCGATCGCCCGCAGCGCCACCAACGTGCGCAGCGGGGCGTTTTCGCCATTGGCGGCAATTATCCACAGCGCGGTGGTGCTGCTGGCGATACTCGTCCTCGCCCCGCTGTTCAGCTACTTGCCGATGGCCGCGCTGGCGGCGCTGCTCGTGATGGTGGCGTGGAACATGAGCGAGGCCCGGCATGTCGTGCACACCCTGCGCATTGCACCACGCAGCGATGTATTGGTCTTGCTGACCTGCCTGAGCCTGACAGTGCTGTTCGACATGGTACTGGCCGTTGCCGTTGGGCTATTGCTGGCCGCCGGGTTGTTCGTCAAGCGCATGAGCGACCTCACGGACACCGCCGAACTGCCTCGAGAGTTCCATCAAGCCTTACAGGATTTGCCGGAGCATGTTCGTTGCTATGCGATACGCGGACCGTTGTTTTTCGGTGCAGCGGAAAAGGCCCTGGGCGTGCTGCGCAAATTCAGCCCGGAGGTCAAAGTGGTGATTGTCGAGATGAGTGCCGTGTCCATGCTGGACATGACGGCGTTGGCAGCCTTCGACAATATCCTCAGGGATTATCGCACCGACGGCATCGGCCTGATTCTGGTCGGGACGGCTGCGCGCGTGCGCCTGAAACTCAGGCGCGCGGGCATCCATCGGGAACAGCGTCAATTGGCTTACGTGAACAACCTGGAACAGGCTCGACGCAAAAGCGAACGCTGGCTCGTCGGGCAGGACTGAGCGCGCGGTTCAAGCGAACTGCGCACGCATTCGGATGGGAGATCTGCCTTCAAGCATCAACGTGTCTGGCGGCTGAAACCACCCCCAGACAGTCAACCTGCTTACAGGCCTTTAACGGCAAAAATTCCGTTCGCGTTACGCCAGTAGCCTTTGTAGTCCATGCCATAACCGAAGATGTAACGGTCAATGCACGGCAGGCCGACGAAATCGGCTTTCAGGTCCGGGCGAGCCTTGCGGTCGTGGTCCTTGTCGATCAGCACGGCGGTGTGCACTTTGCGGGCGCCGGCGTGTTTGCAGAAATCGATGATCGCGCCCAGGGTGTGACCTTCATCGAGGATGTCGTCGATGATCAGCACGTCACGGTCGATGAACGAAACTTCCGGCTTGGCTTTCCAGAACAGCTCGCCGCCGCTGGTTTCGTTGCGATAGCGGGTAGCGTGCAGGTAGGACGCTTCCAGCGGGAATTGCAGATGGGTGAGCAGCTTGCCGGCGAAAATCAGGCCGCCGTTCATCACACAGAACACCACCGGATTGCTTTCAGCCAGTTGTTCGTTGATATGTGCACCGACGCGGGCGATGGCCGCCTCGACTTCAGCTTCGGTGTACAGGCAGTCAGCCTCTCGCATGATTTGACGGATATGCTCGAGATCAGCGGACATGGCGCTCTCCAAGGGGTTTGAGGGGGAGGGACGGATTCGGAAAAGCGGGCAAAGGTACGCATCCCGCACGGCCAGATCAAGCGTTTGTGGACTAACGTACTGTATGTCTATAGGACAACACCCTCGGATAGATTAATCTAGGCCGGTTTTTTTGCCCGCCGCCGGAGCCTTTCCCCATGCCCATCCGTGAGATCCGCCATCCGCTGATCCGTCATAAACTTGGCCTTATGCGCCGCGCCGACATCAGCACGAAGAATTTCCGTGAGCTCGCTCAAGAAGTCGGCGCCCTGCTGACCTATGAAGCCACCAAAGACCTGCCGCTGGAAAGCTACGACATCGAAGGCTGGTGCGGCACGGTGTCGGTGGAGAAAATCGCCGGCAAGAAAATTACCGTGGTGCCGATCCTGCGTGCCGGTATCGGCATGCTCGAAGGCGTGCTGAGCCTGATCCCGGGCGCCAAAGTCAGCGCCGTGGGCGTGGCCCGTAACGAGGAAACCCTCGAAGCCCACACCTACCTGGAAAAACTGGTGCCGGAAATCGACGAGCGCCTGGCGATGATCATCGACCCGATGCTCGCCACTGGCGGCTCGATGGTCGCCACCATCGATTTGCTGAAGAAGGCCGGCTGCAAGGACATCCGCGCGATGGTCCTGGTGGCCGCTCCCGAAGGTATCGCCGCTGTGGAGAAGGCTCACCCGGACGTGACCATCTACACCGCTTCCATTGACCAGAAACTGAACGAACACGGTTACATCATCCCAGGCTTGGGCGATGCCGGTGACAAGATCTTCGGCACCAAGCAGAAGGACGCGTGACCATGCAGCAAGAGTTCAACGATCCGCTCTGGCGCACGGTATTGTCCGGCGCGCAGATGCTGTTCGTGGCCTTCGGCGCCCTGGTGTTGATGCCGCTGATTACCGGCCTCGACCCGAACGTGGCGCTGTTCACCGCAGGTTTAGGGACGATCCTGTTCCAGATCGTCACCGGGCGTCAGGTGCCGGTATTCCTGGCGTCGAGCTTCGCCTTCATCACCCCGATCATTCTCGCCAAGGGTCAGTTCGGCCTGGCGGCGACCATGGGCGGCGTGATGGCGGCCGGTTTCGTCTACACCTTCCTCGGCCTTGCGGTGAAGATCAAAGGCACCGGGTTTATCGACCGTTTGCTGCCTCCGGTGGTGATTGGCCCGGTGATCATCTCCATCGGCCTGGCCATGGCGCCGATTGCCGCCAACATGGCGATGGGCAAGGCGGGCGACGGTACTGAGCTGATTCATTACCAGACGGCGATGATGATTTCGATGCCCGCGCTGTTGACCACCCTGATCGTCGCGGTGTTCGGCAGAGGTATTTTCCGCCTGGTGCCGATTATCTCCGGTGTGCTGGTGGGTTTTGCCATGGCGTTTTATTTCGGCGTGGTCGATACCGCGAAGATTGCCGTGGCACCGTGGTTCGCGATTCCACATTTCACCGCGCCGGAATTCAACTGGCAGGCGATTCTGTTCATCGTTCCGGTGGCCCTGGCCCCGGCCATCGAGCACATCGGTGGCGTGATTGCCGTGGGTAGCGTGACCGGTCGCGACTACCTGAAAAAGCCCGGCCTGCACCGCACCCTGCTCGGTGACGGCATCGCCACCACCGCGGCCGGTCTGTTCGGCGGCCCACCCAATACCACTTACGCCGAAGTGACTGGCGCGGTGATGCTGACCAAGAACTACAACCCGAAAATCATGACCTGGGCGGCGATCTTCGCAATCAGCCTGGCGTTCATCGGCAAATTCGGCGCGCTGCTGCAAAGCATCCCGGTGCCGGTGATGGGCGGGATTCTCTGCCTGTTGTTCGGTTCGATTGCCGCGGTGGGCATGAACACCATGATCCGCCACAAGATCGACCTGGGCGAAGCACGCAACCTGGTGATTGTCTCGGTGACGCTGGTGTTCGGGATTGGCGGCATGCTGGTCGGCACCGGTACCGGCCAGAACGATTTCGGCCTCAAAGGCATCGCGCTGTGCGCGGTGGTGGCGATTGCACTGAACCTGTTGCTGCCGGGCAATGACAGCTGGAAGCACAAGAAGGCGGATGAGCCGCTGTTGTAAGCAGGCGACTCAATCCCCTGTGGCGAGGGAGCTTGCTCCCGCTTGACCGGGCTGGCGCACCAGTGCGCAGCACTCACAAAATCTTCATTGACTGCAAAGATTTTGGGGCCGCTTCGCGACCCGGCGGGAGCAGGCTCCCTCGCCACAACCAGCCAGCCGTCACTTCAATGTACGTTCCTATAAAGCCAATGGCGCCCTTTCGCACATGGCACTCAACGCCTTGACCCACAGCGACTCATCGTTGAGGCAAGGCACCAGCACCAACTCCTCCCCTCCCGCCTCGCGGAATTGCTCCTTCCCACGATCACCGATTTCCTCCAGCGTCTCGATGCAATCGGCAACGAACGCCGGGCACATCACCAGGACTTTCTTCACGCCGCTTTTGGCCAACTCGTCGAGGCGAGCTTCAGTGTAGGGTTCTATCCACTTGGCCCGGCCCAGACGCGACTGAAACGATACCGACCACTTGCCGTCCGGTATGCCCACACGTTTGGCAAACTCTGCGGCCGTGCGCAGGCACTGACCGCGGTAACAGGTCGCGACCACTTCCGGTGGCGCACCGGCGCAGCAATCACCGCCACCCTCGAAGCTGTGCCCCGGATTGAGCTTTTTCAGGTGACTCTCCGGCAAACCGTGGAAGCTCAGCAGCAGATGATCGAAATCCTGTTGCAGATATGGCCTGACACTCGCCACCAACGCATCAAGGTATTCCGGCTGATCGTAAAACGGCTGCAGAACCGAGAACTGCATGTCGAGCTTTTTATCGCGCACCACGCGCTTGGCTTCTTCGATCACCGTGGTCACAGTGCTGTCGGCGAATTGCGGATAGAGCGGTGCCAGGGTCACTTTCTTATGCCCCTGGGCAGCCAGCCGCACCAGCGCGGACTCAATGGACGGCTCGCCGTACCGCATCGCCAGCTCAACAGGCCCGTGAGTCCACTGCCGAGTCATGGCCTGTTGCAGGCGACGGCTGAGCACCACCAGCGGCGAGCCCTCCTCCCACCAGATCGACGCGTAAGCGTGAGCCGATTGTTCCGGGCGCTTGATCAGAATCAGCGACACCAGCAAACGCCGCACCGGCCAAGGCAGGTCGATCACATACGGGTCCATCAGAAATTGATTGAGGTAACTGCGCACATCCGCCACCGAGGTGGAGGCAGGTGAACCCAGGTTGACCAGAAGCAATGCGTGATCGGTCATGCAACGTCCTATTTCAGAGGCGGCCGGACAGATCGTCCAATGCCGCGCGCAAATCAGTGAACCGGAAAGTGAAACCCGCTTCCAGCAAGCGAGCCGGCATCGCCTTCTGCCCCCCCAGCAACAACAATGACAACTCGCCCAGTCCGACCTTCAAGACGAGAGTCGGCATCGGCATGAACGCGGGACGATGCAACACGTCACCCAACGTTTTAGCGAATTCGCGATTGCGCACCGGCTTGGGCGCGCAGGCATTATAGGGACCGCTGGCCCCATTGCGATGCAGAAGAAAATCAATCAGGGCGATTTGATCTTCGATATGAATCCACGACATCCACTGCCGACCGCTGCCGATCGGCCCGCCCAGCCCCAGTTTGAACGGCAACAACAGCCGCGACAAAAAGCCGCCCTCGGCGGACAACACCAACCCGGTGCGGATGAGAACCACGCGGATGCCCAAGGCGTCGGCACGTTGCGCGGTTTCTTCCCAGGCGATGCACAACTGGCTGGCGAAATCATCGATGACCGGTGGCGATTGCTCGGTCAACTCCCGCTCGCCGCCGTCGCCGTACCAACCAATCGCTGAGCCGGAGATCAGCACCTGCGGTTTCTGCTCACGACTTTCGAGCCAGGCCAACAGGGTTTCGGTCAGGGTGATCCGGCTGCTCCACAACAGCGCTTTGCGTTTGTGGGTCCAGAGCCGATCGGCGATCGGCGCCCCCGCAAGGTTGACAATTGCATCCACCGGTTCTGGCCCAAAATCCTCAAGCCGTGCGATTCCCCGTACCTGAGTGCCGCAGATTTTGGCGACTTTAGCGGGCGTGCGACTCCAAACCGTGAGGTGATGTCCCTGACTCAACCAGTGTCGGCAGAGCTGACGTCCTATCAAACCAGTACCGCCGGTCAGCAATATGTGCATGACATCTTCCTCGCGTGGCGTTTTACCCGGATCACTAGTCTATTTTTATAAGCAGGGATCTTTGGTATCGGGCAGGTTCTGTGTTTAACAATAGGCCAAGCTCTCAGAACGAGAACGCTAAAAGTTATACCAAAAAACAATATTGTACAGGTTTGAACCACGGCGTAGTCTGTACAGAAAGGCAAACGAGGCCCCTATGACTGTACCTATCGCAATCATCGGCACCGGCATCGCCGGACTCTCAGCCGCCCAGGCCCTTACGGAGGCCGGGCATGTCGTTCATCTGTTCGATAAAAGCCGCGGCAGTGGCGGACGCATGTCAAGCAAGCGCAGCGATGCGGGTGCTCTGGACATGGGCGCACAATATTTCACTGCCCGCGACCGTCGCTTCGTCACCGAAGTCCAGCGCTGGCAAGCCAACGGTTGGGTCGCCGTGTGGACACCGCAGCTCTATACCTACCACGGCGGCCAACTCAGCCCCTCGCCGGACGAACAGACACGCTGGGTCGGCACGCCGCGCATGAGCGCCATCACCCGTGCCCTGCTCGGTGACCTGGAAGTGCAGTTCAGCTGCCGGATCACCGAGGTCTATCGCGGTGAAGAGCACTGGCATCTGCAAGACGCCGAAGGCTTCACCCACGGGCCGTTCAGTCATGTGGTGATTGCCACGCCAGCCCCTCAGGCGACCGCGCTGCTGCCCTCCGCGCCGAAACTCGCCGGGGCCGCCGCCGGGGTAAAAATGGAGCCGACCTGGGCGGTCGCCCTGGCTTTCGACACACCATTGGATACCCCGATCGAAGGCTGCTTCGTGCAGGACAGCCCTCTCGACTGGCTGGCGCGCAACCGTAGCAAACCGGGACGCGACAACACCCTCGACACGTGGGTGCTGCACGCCACCAGCGCCTGGAGCCGGCAACATATCGATCTGTCCAAGGAAGCGGTGATCGAGCAATTGCATGGTGCCTTTGCCGAACTGCTGCACGACGCCATGCCTGCACCGACTTTCAGCCTCGCTCACCGCTGGCTTTACGCCCGTCCGGCCAGCAGCCATGAGTGGGGTGCCCTGGCTGATGCTGATCTGGGCTTGTATGTATGCGGTGACTGGTGCCTGTCCGGCCGTGTCGAAGGCGCCTGGCTCAGTGGCCAGGAAGCGGCCCGCCGTCTGCACGAACACCTGCAGTGAACCGCCTCGATTCGAGCACATTGCTGCTGTCGACACGGACAGCAGCCCTGAAAAAACCTATACAAAAAAATTGACTTGTACACCTTTGAATCTATGCTGAACGAATGTTGTACAGATTTAACAATCCGTACAGGTCTGGATTCGAGGTGCCCCGATGCCTGCACAATCAACGACCCCACCCAAAATCGCCATCAGCGCCTGCCTGATGGGGGCCGAGGTGCGCTACAACGGCGGGCACAAGACGTCACGGCTGTGCAGCCACATCCTTTCCGATTATTTCGATTTCGTCCCGGTGTGCCCGGAAGTTGCCATCGGCTTGGGTATCCCTCGCGAACCGATCCGCCTGGTCGGCAACCCTGAACATCCGCAGGCGGTCGGCACGGTCAACCCTGAAAACAACGTCACCCGGCCGCTGGCCGAATATGCTCGGAAAATGGCTTTGGAACTGGGCGACATCTGCGGCTATATCTTTATGCAGAAATCCCCTTCGTGCGGTCTGGAGCGGGTCAAGGTCTACCACGCCAACGGCGCGCCGGTGGACGGCGGTAGCCGTGGCATTTACGCCCGGACCTTCTGCGCGCTGCATCCCGATTTGCCGGTGGAGGAAGAAGGCCGGCTCAACGATCCGGTGCTGCGGGAAAACTTCCTTACCCGCGTATTCGCCTACAGCGCCTGGCAGCAGTTGCTGCAAACCGGCCTGACCCGGCGCGGCCTCACGGATTTTCACTCGCGCTACAAATACCTGTTAATGGCCCACAACCCGGTGCAATACAAAACCCTGGGAAACCTGCTCGGCAACATGGGCCGGACCGCCCCTGAAGTCATCGGCCCGCGCTATTTCAGCGAGCTGATGGCGGCCTTGAAAAAATGCGCCACGCGCCGCACCCACACCAACGTCCTGCAACACCTCAGCGGCTATCTCAAACAGGCCATCAGCACTGAAGACAAACAGGAAGTGCAGCATGTGATCAGCCAGTATCGTCACGGCATCGTGCCGCTGGTGGTACCGCTGACGTTGCTCAAACACTACTTTCGCCAGCACCCGGATCCATACATTGCGCAACAGGTTTACCTGCAACCGCACCCGGAAAACCTCAGCCTGCGAAACGCAATCTAATGAAAACCCCACCGGACACCAGCGCCAGCGAAGACCTCGGCACCGACTTCAAAAAGGCCCTGGACGCAGGCTGGCTGCCCATCCGTGAAGTGGCCCGGCAGACCGGGGTCAACGCTGTCACCTTGCGCGCCTGGGAACGGCGCTATGGGCTGATCGTGCCTCAGCGCACTCCCAAGGGGCATCGGCTGTTCTGTGCCGAACACGTTCAACGCATCCTGACGATCCTCACCTGGCTCAATCGCGGCGTGGCGGTCGGTCAGGTCAAGCAACTGCTCGACACGCCTCAGGTACTTGCCGAGCCCGTCGGAAACGATTGGCTGGTGTTGCGCCAGACACTGCTAAAAGCCGTTACCCAACTGGCCGAACGCACCCTCGATGACACCGTAAACCAGGCGATGGCGCTGTATCCGCCACGCACCTTGTGTGAACACCTGTTGATGCCGTGGCTGGCGGAACTGGAACAACGCTGGCAAGGCCAGTTCGGCGCGCAGATGGAGCGGGTGTTTGTCTATTCCTGGTTGCGCAGCAAATTCGGCGCGAGGATTTACCACAACAACCGCCAGTTACGTACTGCGCCGCTGTTGCTGATCAATCAATCGGACCTGCCTCTGGAACCTCATCTATGGCTCACCGCCTGGCTGATCAGCAGCACCGATTGCCCGGTGGAAGTTTTCGACTGGCCACTCCCGGCCGGCGAACTGACGCTGGCGGTCGATCACCTGCAAGCCCGCGGCGTCCTGCTGTATTCCAGCAAAGCCATGAATCTTGCAAAATTGTCGAAACTTTTGAATGGCGTCAGTTGCCCAAAAATGATCGCCGGACCAACGGTGTGCATCCACCACGCCGATTTGTCCGCAAAAAACACCGCCATTGCTGATTTGATCCTGGCCGATAACCCGTTATCGGCCCATCTGGACCTGATACAGCGCGGGCTCATTTAATGGCGCTTTTTTGATGAATCGTACGGATACGACCATGCAATTGATCTGGCTGCGCAGCGACCTGCGTCTACACGACAACACCGCCCTCTCGGCCGCCGCAGCCCGTGGCCCGTGTGTGGCGGTGTATTTGCCGAGCCCGCAGCAGTGGCTTGCGCACGACGACGCGCCGTGCAAAGTGGACTTCTGGTTGCGCAACCTCGCCGAATTACGACGCGCGCTGGACGCCCTGAACATCCCGCTACTGATTCGCCAGGCGTCCCGCTGGGATGAAGCGCCCAAGGTTCTGCTCGAACTGTGCCAGCAGCTGAAGATCGACGCGGTGCACGTCAACGAGGAATACGGCATTCATGAGACCCGCCGTGATGCGGCGGTGGCCCAAGCGCTGAAAGCCCGGGGCATCGACTTTTACAGCCACCTCGATCAGCTGCTGTTCAAGCCAGGCACCGTGCTCACCAGAACCGGAACCTACTTCCAGGTCTTCAGCCAGTTTCGCAAGGTCTGCTACGAACGCCTGCACGCTTCATTGCCCGGATTGGTCGCTGCACCCGCCCTTCAGGCTCCATTGGATATCAGCAGCGACGAACCGCCCTCCCGTGTCGAGGGTTTCGATTCTCCCAACGACAGCTTGCGTGCCCTCTGGCCAGCCGGTGAAACCGAAGCCCGACGCCGCCTCGACACCTTTGTCGACGCCCAGATCGACTATTACCACAGCGAACGCGACTTCCCGGCAAAGCCCGGCACCAGCCAGCTCTCGGCCTATCTCACCGCCGGGGTGATTTCCCCTCGTCAGTGCCTGCACGCCGCGTTGCGAAGCAATCAGGGCGAGTTCGAAAGCGGCAAGGTCGGCGCCATCACCTGGATCAACGAGCTGCTGTGGCGCGAGTTCTACAAACACATATTGGTGGGCTACCCCCGTGTATCCCGGCACCGCGCCTTCCGGCCGGAAACCGAAGCCCTGGTCTGGCGTGACGCCCCGCAAGAACTCAAGGCCTGGCAGCAAGGCCGCACTGGCCTGCCGATCATCGATGCCGCCATGCGCCAATTGCTGGAAACCGGCTGGATGCACAACCGTCTGCGCATGGTGGTGGCGATGTTCCTGACCAAGAACCTGCTGATCGACTGGCGTGAGGGCGAGCGCTTCTTCATGCGGCACCTGATTGATGGCGACCTGGCGGCGAACAATGGTGGCTGGCAGTGGAGTTCGTCCACCGGCACTGATTCGGCGCCCTACTTCCGGATTTTCAACCCGCTGAGCCAGTCGGAAAAGTTCGATGCACAAGGGGTGTTCATCAAGCACTGGTTGCCGGAGCTCAACGAAATGAACAATAAAGACCTGCACAATCTGGCCAATCTCGGCGGATTGTTCGGCGTGAGGGGCTATCCGTCGCCTATCGTCAATCTGAGCACTTCCCGTGAACGGGCCCTGGCCGCGTTCAAGAACCTGCCATCACGACAGGGTTTATCGCCACCGTCATTAAATTGATACCGCGGCGTTGCGTCATGAACACGGAATTGAGCCAGGGAAATATTGGGTAAATAAGGGGATTGGGATGAGTCGTACACCTCCAAGGCGATACTGGTTGACCGGCGCCAGCAACGGTATTGGTGCTGTGCTGGCTGAAGAAATACTGAAAACCGGGGCTCATCTGGCGGCCAGCTCCCGCTCGGTGGCATCACTGATATCGCTGTCTGAGCGCTATCCCGGTCAAGTGCTGGTGGTCGCGGGCGATTTGACCAACAGCCAAAGGGTGCGCGAAATCGGTGAGCAGATTGCGCAGGAATGGGGCTCTCTGGACACCATGATCCTTAACGCAGGCACCTGCGAATACGTCGACGCCAATCAGCTCGATTCGTCAATCATCGAGCACATCATGCGTACCAACTTGCTTGCCAGCAGTTATTGCATCGCAGCCGCCCGGCCTTTGCTGCAGGCGGGCACTGCGCCGCATCTGGTGGGCATTGCCAGTTCGGTGACCTGGTTACCCCTGCCGTGGGCCGAATCCTATGGCGATTCAAAGGCCGGGTTGCGTCATCTATTCGAGTCATTGCGCATCGACATGACGCCGGAAAACATCGAAATGACCGTGGTCAGCCCAGGGCTTATCGATACGCCTCTGAACGACGGCGCCCCGATACATCTCGACTGGTCGGCAGGCCAAGCCGCGCGATACCTCCTCGACATGATCAAGAATCGTCCACTGGAATGCTCCTTGCCGGAGCTGCTCATGCCTGTTCTTTGGCCCCTGCCGCAACAACCCGACCGGGCGGGACTGGCAATCGACGAACAAGCGCGAAACAAGCCGCCGATCGAGGATCTGCCGTGAAGCCTGAGCGTCTGTCAGGCCTTTTACACAGCGTGGGCCCACTGCCTTACACTGCGCGCCATGAAAACCATTCCCCACACGCAAGTCGCCGAGCCTGCGGTCACCTGCTCGACCTGCGCAGCCTGCTGCTGCCAGCTTGAAGTGATGCTGATCACTGACACCGGCGTGCCCGAACGTTTTATCGATACCGATGATTGGGGTGGTGAAGTCATGCTGCGACTGGATGACGGCTGGTGCGCCGCACTGGATCGCAACAGCATGATGTGCACCATCTATGAAAAGCGTCCGCTGATCTGCCGGGAGTTCGAAATGGGCGCACCGGAATGCATCACCGAACGCCAGGGGATTGCGACGGCGTATCGGTGAGATCGCAGTCACCCGATGCCATGTGAGAGCCCCCGCCACAGGTAGCTCCCACATCTAAACACTGCAGGCTTACAACGGCATCGTGTAATGCAATGCGTAGCTTTCTACACCGTCGTTCGGGTTACTGATCCCGGCATTGGAGTAGTGGGTGGCGCGAATCCCGACTTCATGTCCGCCGGCAAAGCGCAGACCAAACCCGAAACGGTCTTCGAACTGAAAGGCACTGCCGAGCTTGTTATCTTCGTATTCGGTGTTGGCAAACACCGCGATACCGATACCCGCTTCGACGTAGGGCTTGATGGTCTGACCGGCAAACTCGTACACCAGTACCGGCGAGAACGACAAACTGTGATTGCTCGCCGTTTTGTCGCCTTCCCAGTAGGTGTAAGCGCCGCTCCAGTAGCCGGTCAAGCGGCCAACATCACTCTGCAACCAGCTCTTGTCCCAATCGAACTGCATGCCCAGTCGGTAGGTCATGGTCGAATCGCTGGTCTGGCCGACCCCGAACTCCACCCCTGCCGCCTGCGCGGTAAAACTGTGCCCCATCAATGCGGTCGCAATCGCGGCCAAACAGAATAGTCGCTTCATTAGAAACATCCTTTTCCGAACAATTTAGTATGATTTTTATGCTGCAAAACAAACAAAGCTATAGAAGTCACCGTTTAATCAGAAGCTCACCCCAATTATTCGTTTGCTACACGTCTCTACTTTTCGAAGCTTCGCACAACCCCAGACATATTCCACAGGATCGGCAAGATATTTCTGAAATGTTCTGGGTCCGCACTCGACCAGAACTGTGCGGGGCGAGCAGGCCCCTCGGCCAGCAATTCACGCTCGGCCAGCAGACGCTGGAGCTGCCGCGCCACAGCGGCACCCGTATCGATCAAGCTGATGCTTTGCGGGAGCATCTGCCTTAGCAGTGGCTTTAAAAAGGGATAATGGGTACAGCCCAGAATGATCGTATCTGCACCTGCAGCCAGCAGCGGCTCGACATACCCTTGCAGCAACTGACGCAATGTCTCGCTGTGCAGATCGCCATTTTCAATCAGCTCCACCAGCCCGGGGCACGGCTGAGTAATCACCCGTACATCGGTGGCGAAACGATCGAGCAAGGCAGCAAACTTGGCACTCTGCAAAGTACCGGTGGTGGCGAGCACGCCGACCACACCGCTGCGCGTCGCCGCAGCGGCCGGTTTGACCGCAGGCTCCATGCCGACGATAGGCCACTCGGGGTAATCGCGCCGCAAGTCCGCAACACCGGCCACCGTCGCGGTGTTGCAAGCCAGCACCAGCGCCTTGGCGCCTTGCTGCTGAAAGAACTGCGCCATGACACTGCAACGCTGGCGGATGAATGCCGGGGTTTTCTCGCCGTAGGGAATATTCCCGCAATCGCCGAAGTACAACAGAGACTCGTTGGGCAGCAACTGCTGGATCTCGGCCAGCACGGAGAGTCCACCGACGCCGGAATCGAACACAGCAATCGGCGCTTCACGCATGGCGCGACCCGCAGACGCTGCAGCCCGGATCACGCTTGACCCGCAATTCACGGAAGCGTGAGCCCAAGGCATCGATCAATAACAGGCGCCCCACCAGCGGCTCGCCGAACCCCACCAGCAGTTTCAGCGCTTCCAGTGCCTGGAGGCTGCCGACCAACCCGACCAAAGGACCAACGACGCCCGCCTCGCTGCAGGTCAGCTCGGCCTCGCTGCCGTGCCCGTATAAACAGTGGTAGCACGGGCTCTCTGGACGACGCGGGTCGAACACCGACAATTGCCCTTCCAGACGAATCGCCGCACCGCTGACCAGCGGCTTGCGCGCGGCCACACACGCAGCGTTGACCGCCTCGCGGGTGGAAAAATTGTCGGAACAGTCCAGCACCAGATCCACCGCGGCAACAGCGGCGGCCAGCGAATCCTCGTCCAATGCAGTGCGATGGGCGATCAGCTGAATCTCTGGATTGATCGCGGTCAGGCGACGGATCGCCGAATCGACCTTGCTCAGGCCGACGCTGTCGGTGTCATGAACGATCTGGCGTTGCAGATTGGTCAGGTCGACCGTGTCGAAGTCCGCCAGATGCAACTCACCGACACCGGCCGCGGCCAGGTACAGCGCAACCGGCGAACCTAGGCCACCGAGACCGATAATCAGCACACGGCTTTCCTTGAGCCGTAACTGGCCGTCGATGTCGACGTGTTGCAGCAGAATCTGCCGGCTGTATCGCAGCAATTCCTGATCATTCAGCACGGCAAGCGCCCCAGACTGATGCGTTGGTGACCGCCCAGATCGGTGCGGCTATGGACTTCTTCAAAGCCGCGGGTCAGCAGCAAATCGCACACTGCGCAGGCTTGATCGTAACCGTGTTCGAGCATCAACCAGCCACCCGCTTCAAGATAATCCGGTGCCTGGGCGACGATCAGACGCAAATCGTCGAGCCCATCGACACCCGCCACCAAGGCACTGGCCGGCTCAAAGCGTACGTCGCCCTCTACCAGATGCGGATCGGTCGAAGCTATGTAGGGCGGATTGCTGATGATCAGTTGAAAACGCTGGCCTTCCAGGGCACTGAACCAATGACTGCTCAACACCGTGGCATTGCTCAGGTTCAAGCGCTGACGATTGCGCTCGGCCAGGGCCACGGCTTCCAGCACGCGATCCACGGCGGTGACCTTCCAGGCCGGACGCTCGCTGGCCAGCGCCAAGGCGATGGCACCACTGCCGGTGCCCAGATCGAGCACCTTGGCTGGGGTGGCCGGCAACAGTTCCAACGCCGCTTCCACCAGCAATTCAGTGTCGGGACGCGGAATCAGCGTGTGGGGCGCGACTTCCAGGTCGAGCTTCCAGAAGCCTTGCTGACCCAGAATATAGGCCACTGGCTCACCGCTGCGGCGGCGCTGCAAATACTCGGCAAACTTCAGTGCCGCTTCGCTCGGGACGATACGCTCAGGCCAGGTGTGCAGAAAGCTGCGGGACTTGCCCAAGGCCGCCGCCAACAGCAATTCGGCATCCAGACGCGCGGTGGGCGAATCAGGCAAATCGGCGGCGCGCAGCAAGCTGGCAATGATCGTCATTTACTCACCTATCGCTGCCAATTGATCGGCCTGGTACTCGGCCAGCAACGGTTCGATCACCGCATCCACGCCGCCCGCAAGAATTTCGTCGAGCGAATACAGCGTCAGGTTGACCCGATGGTCGGTGACCCGGCCCTGGGCGAAGTTGTAGGTACGGATCCGCTCGGAGCGGTCACCGGAACCGACCAGCAATTTACGCTCGCTGGCGATGGCATTGGCCGCGGCACTGGTCTGCTGGTCGTTGAGCTTGGCCGACAGCCAGGACATCGCCCGGGCGCGGTTCTTGTGCTGGGAACGTTCTTCCTGGCACTCGACGACAATACCGGACGGCAAGTGGGTGATACGAATCGCCGAGTCGGTCTTGTTGACGTGCTGACCACCGGCACCGGAGGAGCGATAGGTGTCGACCCGCAGATCCGCCGGGTTGATCTCAATGGCTTCCTGCTCATCCGGCTCGGGCAATACCGCCACGGTGCAGGCCGAGGTGTGGATACGACCTTGGGATTCAGTGGCCGGAACCCGCTGCACACGGTGCGCACCGGATTCGAACTTCAGTTTGCCGTAGACGTTCTCGCCTTCGACACGGGCGATAACTTCTTTATAGCCACCGTGTTCGCCTTCGTTCTCCGAGAGAATCTCTACCCGCCAGCCACGCCGCTCGGCGTAACGCGAATACATGCGGAACAGGTCGCCGGAGAAAATCGCCGCTTCGTCACCGCCGGTGCCCGCGCGGATTTCCAGGAACACGTTACGACCGTCGTTCGGATCCTTGGGCAGCAGCATGCGTTGCAGGCTGGCTTCGAGCTCGATCAATCGTTCCTTGGCTTCGCGGACTTCTTCCACGGCCATTTCACGCATGTCCGGGTCGCTGTCCTTGAGCAGTGCCTGTGCGCCTTCGAGGTCGCCCTGCACTTTAAGCAGCTGTTTATAGGTGTCGACGATCGGCTCGACCTCCGCGTATTCCTTGGAATAGGTGCGGAATTTGTTCTGATCGGAAATGACTTCGCCATCGCCAAGCAGGGCGGTCAATTCCTCGAAACGGTCCTGGAGGATGTCCAGCTTATTGAGCAGTGACGCTTTCATTGCGGTTTCTTATCCGAAAAGCTATCCGATGAGCCCTCACCGAGGGCAAAGAGTTCCTGGGCCATGGCCAGCGCATCGAGGCGGCCTTCGGCAGAGAGCTTTTTCAATTGCACGCTCGGGGCATGCAAGAGTTTGTTGGTCAGCCCACGGGCCAGTTGCACCAGCACGTCCTCGGCACTGCTGCCGTTGGCGAGCATACGCTGGGCCTTCTGCAATTCTTCGTCGCGCAGGCGCTCGCTTTGTTGACGATAAGCCTTGAGCACATCCACCGCCGCCAGTTCGCGCAGGCGAACCATGAAATCTTCGGCACCGACCGACACCATCTCTTCGGCCGCCTGAGCGGCGCCCTGACGGCTCTTGAGGTTTTCGGCGACCACTTCGTGGAGATCGTCGACGCTATACAGATAAACGTCATCCAACTCGCCGACTTCCGGCTCGATATCCCGAGGGACTGCGATATCCACCATGAAAATCGGCTTGTGCTTACGCAATTTCAAGGCGCTTTCCACCGCGCCTTTACCGAGAATAGGCAACTGGCTGGCGGTGGAGCTGATGACGATGTCGCTGCGCACCAGTTCTGTCGGGATGTCCGAGAGCAACACCGCATGGGCGCCAAACTGCTCGGCCAGGGTGCTTGCGCGCTCCAGGGTGCGGTTGGCGACCACGATTCGCTTCACGCCCAGCTCATGCAGATGGCGGGCGACCAGGGTGATGGTCTCGCCGGCGCCGATCAACAAGGCCTGGCTGCGTTGCAAATCACTGAAAATCTGTTTCGCCAGGCTGACCGCGGCAAACGCCACGGACACCGGGTTTTCACCGATGGCGGTGTCGGTTCGCACCTGTTTGGCCGCATTGAACGTGGCCTGGAACAAACGCCCGAGTAGCGGACCAATGGTGCCCGCCTCGCGAGCCACGGCGTAGGCCGATTTCATCTGGCCGAGAATCTGTGGTTCACCCAACACCAGCGAATCGAGCCCGGAGGCGACCCGCATCATGTGGCGAACTGCCGCATCATCTTCATGCACATAAGCGCTCGCACGCAGCTCATCGAGGCTCAAATGATGATAATCGGCCAGCCAGCGCAGCACGATGTCAGCCGAAAGGTGATCCTGTTCTATATACAGTTCACTGCGATTGCAGGTGGAGAGGATCGCAGCTTCGCGGCTGTCGGTGAGTCGGCAGAGCTGCTGCAAGGCCTCAACCAGCTGCTCAGGGGTAAAGGCCACGCGCTCGCGGACGTCTACTGAAGCAGTCTTGTGGTTAATACCGAGTGCAAGGAAGGCCATTCAAGGTCGCTGATGGTGACGTGAAGCCGACAATTGTCCTACTTCGACAGAGCCAGAACAACCACTCGATATCTATCGTCCCGGTTGACGCTGCCGAAGCTGCGATCCGTTCTCGTTTACACCGGCACCGGGCCTGCCGGGATTGCGTATGCGGGTAAATTGGCCGGGCGGTTATGTTTGGCCGAAGGCTTGTGTCATGATGATCCGACCGCAGGTTAGTCGTCCTCTTCCTATATGAATAGATCTTCCGCGTTGCTCCTCGCTTTTGTCTTCCTCAGCGGCTGCCAGGCCTTGGCACCCGTTTCGTCGGACGGTACGCCGCCGGTCGAAGACAGCACTCCGGCGCCTGAAAAGCCCAAGGTTTACAGCTCGTTCAGCGAAGAAACTGTCTTCAGCCTGTTGAGCGCCGAACTGGCTGGCCAGCGCAATCGTTACGACATTGCCCTGGACAACTACGTGACCCAGGCTATCAATACCCAGGATCCGGGCATCTCCGAGCGGGCATTTCGCATTGCCGAATACCTGGGCGCCGATCAAGCGGCCCTCGACACTTCGCTGATCTGGGCAAAAAACGCCCCGAACGATCTCGAGGCGCAACGGGCGGCGGCCGTGCAACTCGCCCGTGCCGGGCGTTACGACGACTCCATGGCTTATATGGAAAAAGTCCTGCAAGGCAAAGGCGACACTCATTTCGACTTCCTCGCCCTGTCTGCGGCCGATACCGACCAGGAAACCCGCAACGGCCTGATGAAAGGTTTTGACCGTTTGTTGCAGCGCCACCCGCACAACAACCAGCTGATTTTCGGCAAGGCCTTGCTGTTGCAACAGGATGGCGACGCCAAAGGCGCGCTGACCCTGCTCGAAGACAACCCGCCGGAAGAAGGCGAAATAGCGCCGATTCTGCTGCGCGCGCGCCTGCTGCAAGGGCTCAACCGTGGCGGTGAAGCCTTGCCGTTACTGCAAAAAAGCATCAAGAAATACCCGGACGACAAACGCCTGCGCCTGACCTACGCGCGCACGCTGGTCGAACAGGACCGCATGGACGACGCCAAGGTCGAGTTCTCGAGCCTGGTGCAGCAATACCCGGAAGACGACGAACTGCGTTATTCGTTGGCTCTGGTCTGCCTGGAAGCCAAGGCCTGGAACGAGGCAAAAGGTTATCTGGAAGACTTGATCGCCAGGGAAAGCCACGTCGACTCGGCGCATCTGAACCTTGGGCGTATCGCGGAAGAGCGTAACGACCCCCAGGGCGCGCTGATCGAGTACGCCCAGGTCAGGCCGGGCAACGATTACCTGCCAGCGCAATTGCGTCAGGCCGATATTCTGATGAACAACGGCAGGACCGCCGAAGCCCAAAGCCGTCTGGCGGCCCAGCGCGACGAGCAACCCGATTATGCGATCCAGTTGTACCTGATCGAAGTCGAAGCCTTGTCGGCCAACAAACAGGGCGACAAGGCCTGGAACGTCTTGCAGCAAGCCCTGCAGAAATTCCCGGATGATTTGAATCTTCTGTATACCCGAGCCATGCAGGCGGAAAAACGTAATGACCTGGCGCAGATGGAAAAAGACCTGCGACTGATCATCAAACGTGACCCGGACAATGCGATGGCGTTGAATGCCCTCGGCTACACCCTGTCCGACCGCACCACGCGTTACGCCGAAGCCAAGGCCCTGATCGAACAGGCGCACCAGTTGAACCCGGAAGACCCGGCCGTTCTCGACAGCCTCGGCTGGGTGAATTTCCGCCTGGGCAACCTCGATGAGGCCGAGCGCTATTTGCGCCAGGCACTGGAGCGCTTCCCTGATCAGGAAGTTGCCGCTCATCTGGGCGAAGTCCTGTGGGCCAATGGCAAACAACGCGAAGCCAAACAAGTCTGGAGCAAGTTCCTCAAGGAGCAGCCCGACAGCCCTACCCTGCGCAGTACCATCAAGCGCCTGACCGGATCAGAGACTCTTTAAGATTATGTTTTTGCGCCACATTATCGTTTTCAGCTTCATCGCCCTGCTCGCCGGTTGCGCGGGCTTCAGCGCCCGTGAATCGGTCGGGGGACACGGTAACCCGGCCCAATGGCGCGAGCACAAACAACAACTGAGCAGCCTCGACGGCTGGCAGATCAACGGCAAGATCGGTATCCGCGCGCCAAAAGATTCGGGCAGCGGCACCCTGTTCTGGCTGCAACGCCAGGATTACTACGATATCCGCCTCTCCGGCCCGCTGGGTCGCGGCGCGGCCCGCTTGACCGGGCGCCCCGGCAAAGTCTCGCTGGAAGTGGCCAATCAGGGCCGTTATGACGCGTCGACTCCGGAAGCCCTGGTCGAAGAGCAACTGGGCTGGAAATTACCGGTGTCCCATCTGGCGTGGTGGGTTCGCGGTCTCCCGGCCCCGGACAGCAAAAGTCATCTGACCCTGGACGTCGACAGCCGCCTGGCCAATCTCGAACAGGATGGCTGGCAGGTCGAGTACCTCAGTTATGCCGAGCAAAACGGCTATTGGCTGCCCGAGCGGATCAAACTGCACGGCACCGACCTTGATGTCACGCTGGTGATCAAGGACTGGCAACCGCGCAAACTGGGGCAGTGAAGATGACTGCCCCACGCCTGACTCTGCCCTCGCCCGCCAAACTCAACCTGATGCTGCATATCCTCGGCCGCCGTGAAGACGGTTACCACGAGTTGCAGACGATTTTTCAGTTTCTCGATTACGGCGATGAAATCACCTTCGCCGTTCGCGACGATGGCGTGATTCGGTTGCACACCGAATTCGCCGACGTCCCTCACGACAGCAACCTGATTGTCAAAGCCGCGAAAAAACTCCAGGAGCAATCCGGTTGTTCGCTGGGCATCGACATCTGGATCGAAAAAATCCTGCCCATGGGCGGTGGAATCGGTGGCGGCAGTTCGAATGCGGCGACCACGTTGCTGGGCCTCAATCATCTTTGGCAACTGGGCTGGGATGACGACAGGCTGGCCGCGCTGGGTCTGACACTTGGCGCCGACGTCCCGGTTTTCGTGCGTGGCCACGCGGCTTTCGCCGAGGGCGTGGGGGAGAAACTCACGCCTGTAGAACCCGAGGAACCGTGGTATCTGGTGCTTGTGCCGCAAGTATCTGTAAGTACAGCAGAAATTTTTTCAGATCCGCTGTTGACACGTAACACTCCTCCCATTAAAGTGCGCCCCGTTCCCAAGGGAAACAGTCGAAATGACTGCTTACCGGTGGTAGCAAGACGTTATCCAGAGGTACGTAACGCCTTGAATTTGCTAGGTAAATTTACCGAAGCAAAACTCACCGGAACTGGAAGTTGTGTGTTTGGGGGCTTCCCAAGCAAAGCTGAAGCTGATAAAGTCTCGGCCCTTCTTACAGAGACCCTTACAGGGTTTGTAGCAAAAGGAAGCAACGTTTCGATGTTGCATCGCAAGCTGCAAAGTCTGCTCTAAAAGGAATCGGGTACTGGGTACTCGTAGCAACAGATACAGGGGCGTCGCCAAGCGGTAAGGCAGCAGGTTTTGATCCTGCCATGCGTTGGTTCGAATCCAGCCGCCCCTGCCATTTTCCTATACTCATCCAGGTTACCCTCAGCCTTCAGGTACTGCGCGTGTCCAAGATGATGGTCTTTACGGGGAACGCTAACCCCGATCTGGCTCGGCGTGTCGTACGTCAGCTGCATATCCCTCTCGGTGACATCTCTGTCGGTAAGTTTTCCGACGGCGAAATTACAGCCGAGATCAATGAAAACGTCCGCGGTAAGGATGTCTTCATTATTCAGCCGACTTGCGCTCCGACCAACGATAACCTGATGGAACTGGTAGTGATGGCTGATGCCTTCCGCCGCTCCTCGGCTACTCGTATCACTGCTGTTATTCCTTACTTTGGTTATGCCCGTCAGGATCGCCGTCCGCGTTCCGCACGTGTGGCTATCAGCGCGAAAGTCGTTGCTGACATGCTTACCGTAGTCGGCATCGACCGTGTTCTCACGGTTGATCTGCATGCTGACCAAATCCAGGGTTTCTTCGATATTCCGGTAGATAACATCTACGGCTCCCCGGTACTGGTGGATGACATTGAAGATCAGCGCTTCGAAAACCTGATGATCGTGTCCCCGGACATTGGCGGCGTCGTGCGTGCACGGGCTGTTGCCAAATCCCTGGGCGTGGATCTCGGGATCATCGACAAACGCCGTGAGAAAGCCAATCACTCTGAAGTGATGCATATCATCGGTGATGTCGAAGGGCGTACCTGTATTCTGGTCGATGACATGGTCGATACCGCCGGCACTCTGTGTCACGCGGCCAAGGCCTTGAAAGAGCATGGCGCTGCCAAGGTTTTCGCCTACTGCACGCACCCTGTGCTGTCGGGTCGGGCGATCGAAAACATTGAAAATTCCGTGCTGGACGAGCTGGTGGTGACGAACACCATCCCGCTGTCCGCTGCAGCACAAGCCTGTGCGCGTATCCGCCAACTGGATATCGCACCGGTAGTTGCCGAGGCGGTCCGCCGCATCAGCAATGAAGAATCGATCAGCGCGATGTTCCGTTAAGGGCCCTGCCCTTTTCATTACATCCTGTTGACGAAAAGCGCCCCGCCCCGGCATTCATGTCGGGGCGGGGCTTTTTTGCCCATATCGCCTTTAGCGCTGGTCGCAAACGCTGGGGCGAATGTGGTTATTTTGGAGATACAACATGAACGATTTTACTCTGAATGCTGAAGTGCGTTCCGACCTGGGGAAAGGTGCGAGCCGCCGCCTGCGTCGTCTCGCAAGCCTGGTTCCAGCTGTAGTTTACGGTGGCGAAAAAGCCCCTGAATCCATCAGCATGCTGGCTAAAGAAGTTGCCAAACTGCTCGAAAACGAAGCGGCTTACAGCCACATCATCGAGCTGAACGTTGGCGGCACCAAGCAAAACGTAATCATCAAGGCTCTGCAGCGTCACCCGGCCAAAGGCCACGTGATGCACGCTGACTTCGTACGCGTAGTTGCTGGCCAAAAGCTGACCGCTATCGTTCCAGTGCACTTCATCAACGAAGCTGCTCCGGTGAAGAAAGGCGGCGAGATTTCGCACGTTGTTGCTGAAATCGAAGTGTCCTGCCTGCCGAAAGACCTGCCTGAATTCATCGAAGTTGACCTGGCTAACGCCGAAGTCGGCTCGATCATTCACCTGTCCGACATCAGCGCTCCTAAAGGCGTTGAATTTGTTGCTCTGGCTCACGGTAACGACCTGGCTGTTGCCAACGTTCACGCTCCACGTGTTGCTCCAGAAGCTGCAGAAGGCGCTGCAGAGTAATTTCACTCTGTACGCCGGAGTGACCGGAAACATCGCGGACTAGAGCGTAGCGAGAAAGCGGGCGAGAACGCGGAGTTTACATAATGGTAAATGAGCACTTGTCGTCCACTTTCGCCGCACTCCCTGATGGCGGCGATGTTATCCACCACTTCAAGGAAGGGCCCCTATCGTGACTGCCATCAAACTGATCGTTGGCCTGGGAAATCCAGGCGCTGAATACGAACAGACCCGGCATAACGCAGGGGCCCTTTTTGTTGAGCGCATCGCGCAGGCACAGGGTGTCAACCTTGTGGCCGATCGCAAATATTTCGGCCTGACCGGGCGCTATTCGCACCAGGGTCAGGATGTTCGTCTACTGATTCCCACCACCTACATGAACCGCAGCGGCCAGGCCGTAGCGGCACTTGCCGGCTTCTTTCGCATAAAGCCGGAAGAAATTCTGGTGGCGCATGACGAACTCGACCTGCCTCCGGGCGTTGCCAAGCTCAAACAGGGCGGCGGCCATGGCGGTCATAACGGGTTGCGCGACATCATTGCGCAACTGGGCAATCAGAATACCTTTCACCGCCTGCGGCTTGGCATTGGCCACCCGGGCGTTGCCAGTATGGTTTCAAACTTCGTCCTGGGTCGTGCGCCACGCGCCGAACAGGAAAAACTCGATGCCAGCATCGACTTTGCCCTCGGCGTGCTGCCGGATATCCTCGCCGGGGAATGGAACCGCGCGATGAAAAACCTGCACAGCCAGAAGGCCTGACTCTTACCCGAGGGGAAACACCATGGGATTCAATTGCGGCATCGTCGGCCTGCCTAACGTCGGCAAGTCCACCCTGTTCAACGCCCTGACCAAGTCCGGGATCGCGGCCGAGAACTTCCCCTTCTGCACCATCGAGCCCAACAGCGGTATCGTGCCGATGCCGGATCCGCGCCTGGAAGCCTTGGCGGCCATCGTCAAGCCCAAGCGTATCCTGCCGACCACCATGGAATTCGTCGACATCGCAGGCCTGGTGGCCGGCGCCTCGAAAGGTGAAGGCCTGGGCAACAAGTTCCTCGCCAACATCCGCGAGACCGATGCCATTGCCCACGTGGTCCGCTGCTTCGAAGACGAGAACGTGATTCACGTCTCCAACAGCGTCGACCCGAAACGCGACATCGAAATCATCGACCTGGAACTGATCTTCGCCGACCTCGACAGCTGCGAGAAGCAACTGCAGAAAGTCGCTCGTAACGCCAAGGGCGGTGACAAGGACGCAGTGGTCCAGAAAGGCCTGCTGGAGCAGCTGATCGCCCACTTCACCCTGGGCAAGCCTGCGCGCAGCCTGATGAAAAACATGAGCACCGATGAGAAGCAGGTGATTCGCGGTTTCCACCTGCTGACCACCAAGCCAGTCATGTACATCGCCAACGTCGCTGAAGACGGTTTCGAGAACAACCCGCTGCTGGACGTGGTCAAGGCCATCGCCGAAGAAGAAGGCGCCGTGGTGGTTCCTGTCTGCAACAAGATCGAAGCCGAAATCGCCGAACTGGAAGATGGCGAAGAGAAAGACATGTTCCTCGAAGCCCTGGGCCTCGAAGAGCCTGGCCTGAACCGCGTAATCCGCGCCGGCTACGAAATGCTGCACCTGCAGACCTACTTCACCGCCGGTGTCGAAGAAGTCCGCGCCTGGACCGTCCGCGTCGGTGCTACCGCACCGCAAGCCGCCGGCGTGATCCACACCGACTTCGAAAAAGGCTTCATCCGCGCCGAAGTCATCGCCTACGACGACTTCATCCAGTACAAGGGCGAAGCCGGCACCAAAGAAGCCGGTAAATGGCGTCTGGAAGGCAAGGACTACATCGTTAAAGACGGCGACGTGATGCACTTCCGTTTCAACGTGTAGCGTTGTTGGCATCGAAGAAGCCGCGTTGATTCGCGGCTTTTTTTTGGGCGTTATATCGACCTGCTATGCGCGACTAGAACAGATAGCCCATGTAGATTGCGGCGCCTCCACCGGCCTGCACACCAGCGTTCATGCCGGCCATGACCACCGCCCCCTTGGCCGACTGCTGCAACTGCCGGTTGACCGTGGAGGAGGCAATGGGAACAAATGTCCCTGGCGCCGCCTGACACCCTGCTGAACTATTACGGAGTCCCGTTTCTTCCATGCAGGAGGTAGCCAGGTCGACGACTCAACCGTTCGTAATAGGCACTTACAGCAGGAAAGTCTGGATGATCGAGCGGTGTTTCAAACCATCGGTTAACCGACAGGCCTATCGGTATGTCTGCGAGAGAAAACCCGTCTTCACTGATGTAGGCTCCTGTTGATTCGAGTTGTCGATTCAGGATTTCCATGTGCCTTGACCACAGGCTGCAAGCGGCTGCCAAGGCTCTGCTGTCCTGATGGTCAGGCGAATGCCTGACCAACGACATGAAGGCATACGTCCACGATTTGTTGAGGTCCGACGCTTGCCAGTCTATCCATTGGTCCACCCGCGCTCTTGCTCTCGGTTGGACCGGGTAAAAATGACCTCCGTTATAGCGAGACGCCAAATACCGAATGATCGAGTTTGACTCCCAGAGCACGAAGTCGTCGTCCAGGATCACCGGCACCGTTGCGTTGGGGTTCAGCGAAATGAATTTGGGCGTGCGCGTCGACTTGAAACCAGCCCCCCAATCCTCTCGCTCAAAGGGGATTTCGATCTCGGCGCATGCCCAAAGCACCTTTCGTACATTGATCGACGATGCCTTACCCAATATGCGCAACATTTCATGTCCTTATCGTTCAGGGTGGTTGGTCAGGGGCTTTCGATAACCCGCTCGGATCTTTCTCTAGTGCGCCTGGCGCGATGCACAGGGGCCGCTCTCAAATCCGGGTGACGCAGGTTTACCGCGCCGCACCAACCGCAAACAGCCCGGTTCAGCGCCGCCCTTCTACGGCCATGCGCACGGCCAGCTCGCGAGGACCGTCCCCATCCCCATCAGCCAGCGTTGCACGATCTGCCACACGGGCCTGCTGGCGAGAAATGTCACGATGGCGCCAGCCATGACGGCAATCAGCGCGTTGACGCTCACGCTAATGACGATCTGTGTAAAACCAAGCACGATGTATTGCGCCAGCATACTGCCGTGGTCGGCGTGTTGGACTTGACCGCTTGCCAGGCAAGGTAGAGCAGATAGCGCGCGCAGCCGAGTCGCAGCGCGTCATACGCATAGGGAACCGCCAAGACCAAGGCTGCGATAGTAGGGTGGTCAAAGGGGGAACGTTAGATACAGATTGACTGACAAAACGTCATACAGCGGTCGCAGCACTGGGTATCCGCTCCCTGGGAATACGTTCGACTTCAACGTGAGCAATAGCTTGCCCCAATAGCGCATCCAAACACTCTGACGCAGTCAGCGGCGTACATTATGGATGAGGGCTTTCGGTCAGGAACCGACTGTTGTGACAGGCCAAACAACACCCTGTCGCGGCAGCGGGGGGCTTGGGCCTTGTCGCGCTACAGTTCTGCTGCGAAGGTCTTGGCTTTCTTCGGCGTGACACCGTACCGTTGCTTGTAGACCTTGATGAAGTGGGAGGTATTTTCATATCCCACCTCCGCAGCCGCGTCGGTGACGGAATAATTTTTAGCCGTCAACAGCTGATGCGCGATGTCGACTTTTTTTTCGATGATCCAGCGGTTCGGGGTGGTGTTGTAGCTGCGCCTGAAGTCGCGGATAAAGGTCGACACGCTGCGTCCCGTCAGCAGGGCATAATCTTCAATCTTCAGCTTGTGCGAATAGTACTGCTCCATGAAGTCGGTGATGAGGCGGCGTTTGCGGCTGCCGCCGCAGGACAGCTCGCGCAGGAAACGGAAGGACTTGTCCTGGATGGCGATCAGGTGCAGTAGTTCGAGCAGTTTCAATTCCAGCAGCGCGTCGGAGCCCTCCGCGCCCTTGTAGACATAATTCAGCGAATCGATATAGCGCTGAATCTGTTCATTGGCGTGCAGGGTATAAGTGCCGTGCACGTTTTTCTGCAGGACGTCCGTATGCGAATTACCTGTGCCGGCCGCACGCGACAGGTATTTGGCGATCAGCTTGTCGTCGAAAAACAGCAGCACCGCCTCGAAGATATCGCTGCCAGTGACGTAGTCCGATACCGTGTAAATGCCTTTGGAGAGGAAAATCAAATGATTCTCGTCGACGACATTGGCCATGGCGTCATAGTCGCGAATAATCTGCTTGCCCTGCTTGATGTAGACGATCAACGGCGTGGCGATATAGATCGCCTTGTTTTCCAGGTTCGTTTCAAGCGTTTTATGGAGGATGGACGAGCTACCGTCAGCGAGGATTGGCTTTACGTTGCGCATCGAATAAAGCGCCGTCGGTACTACTTCGAGTGTCATTGCTTTGGCTTCTCAACAAATTGGCCGCCCCATTTGGACAGGACGGTATCCAGCAGCGCGACATGCTGCTGCCCAAGCGTGTAGGACGTTCGGGACGGAAGAGGATATCCAGGAAAATAGCAGAAAATACATAACAGCAAATAGCGCGTGTATGCCCGAGATGGCGCCGGAGGCGCAGCCGGACTCGCCGCACGCGCCCTGCCGCTGACGTTACGGCATCAAACTTCGCTGAAGTAGCCGCTGACCGGCGCACTGCTCAGATGCTCGACGATGACGCTCCACTGACCGCTCGAGATCATCTGGTCGACGTGGGTGCCGTGCATTTCACGCGAATCCCAGGCTTCCACTAGCGTGAACGCGAGTGGATCCTCCAAGTGGTTGAGGATCTTGACCGTTTGGCAACCGTCCACCTTCGGCAGATTGATCTTCACGTCGTTCATGATGTCCTTGAACGATTGCAGCTTTTCTTCTTTTACATTAAAGCTGATGACGAGATTGACGGACATATTACTTCTCCAGTTGGATTTGACTACAAAATACATCGTCGATTACAGGAACCGTAGATTGACGAGGCGGCCAAACAAAATGCGCAGGATACGAAAAAAATGTTCAGGCTTTCATTTGCTGTTCCGTTCCCGTATCTAACATGGCCAAGCCGACCAGCGAAACCACTAAGTTCTTGATCCATTGCTTGACCTGGACTGCATCAATAAAATCTTTTCCTTTCACATGACGCGCAGCGCTAGCCCAAAACCCTCTTTCGTTAGAGATCATTATGTAAATTCCTTTTTGGTGCAGATTCGATATGGCGTAAAGAATTCGCTATGGAAGCAACTACTATATATATAGTTAAAAAATGAAAATGATTAAAAATGATTAAAAATGCACGATTCCAGTCACTCTTGCGTTTTTCTTGCGCGACGGCCGATGGCATGCGCCACCTGCGGGAACGGGTCCGTGATTCACTCTCTGGATGACTTATCTACAGGAAGCGGGACAAACCGCGCATCAAGACCTGAAAAAAGAGTAGCCAACATTAAAGTGTATACGGGGGTGACTATATTTCTGATTCCAGCGCAAACATCCCTTCAGCCACGGCCCCTGCAGCCTCGACTTCCGGTTTAACGTGTAAAGAGGAACCGTGGTTTTCCACGGACCTCGATAGACACAAAATCCCCGTAATCACTCGCTGATACGGGGATTTTGCATATTGGGACACCCCCCCTCCTCCATCCGTAGCCTGTCCGGTAACGCGGGAACGCTGCCCAGTTATGCAAGAATAGTTTTATTGGCAATCACTACAGGGATGAAGAGCATGCCATTTCCTTTCGAGTGTCTCCTGGTTTTGCTTGATGGCATTGCCATCAGGTCCCAGATCATCGCCGGACTTGAACACCTGGAAAAACATACCTCAGGCTTGCCGCTTCAGGTCGCCAGCGTTTTCGTGCAGTGGGCACACAGGAATTTCAACAAGTGAGCCTGGTTACAACCAAAGACGCCTCTTTCGCCTATCAGGCGGTGTACCGCTATCTGGTCGAGCTGATCGAAACCGCCAATTCGGAACGTGAACAGAAATTGCCGTCCTTGCGGCAACTGGCCCGACGCCTGAATGTGTCGGTGTCGACGACCAAGTACGCCTATTCGCTTCTCGAAGACGAGGGACGGATCTATGCCAAACCCAAGTTCGGTTATTTCACCAAGGCGATGCCGGCCCCCTTATTGAACGAGGGCTCGCCCAATCTGCTGGACAGCGTATTCTCCAACGCGCGCCAGCCGGGGATGCTGGCCCTTAGCAGCGACGCGCCGGCGATGTTGTTGTCGCTGGAAAACCCGTTGTTGATGATGGAGCGCGAACTGGCCCGGCAATACCCGCGCTCCCATGCGCCACTCTATCAGCCGTTCGGCGAGCCCGAGTTACGCGGCGCCCTGGCCGACCGCTATACCCGTTCCACTCACAGCTACTGGCAGGCCGAGCACGTGTTTATCGGCTCGGACCTGCGCAGTGTGCTGGAGTTGTCCCTCAGCGCCTTGAATCTGGGGGGCACTGTGGCGCTGGTGGAGTCGCCTTGCTCATGGGCGATCCTGCGTCAGTTGCAGGCAGCAAAGATTCGCGTGATCGAAGTCCCGCTCGGCGAGGATGGACGCTTCGATCTGTCCACGCTCAGTGAGTTGCTCAGGCGTGAGCCCATTCGGCTGGCGGTGCTGTCGTCGACCGTGAATATTCCCCAAGGCAAGCTGATGCCGGCGCAGGATAAACAGCAAATCTGTCGCTGGCTGGCGGAGCGGGATGTCTGGCTGTTCGAAAACGACAGCTATGGCGAGTTCTATTTCTCTCCCAAACCCGCGCGCTATCGCGATTTTGCCGATCCGGAAAAGCTGCTGGTGTTCTCAACCTTCGACAAGATCATCGGCTCGGAAGCGCCCTATGGTTATGTACTGTGTCGCCGACACGGGCCTCAGTTGCATCGGCTATTTCTGGAACGGGCATTTCGTCTGTCGCCGATCCGTCAGAAAGCGATCGCCAAACTCTTCAGCTCCAAACGCATCGACCAGCATCTAATGGTGCTGCGGGCCATGCTGCTGGACCGGATGAAACGGATGGAGGCCTTGCTGGAGGCGCACGGCGATGGCCAGTTACGGGTTGTCGCCCCGCAAGGCGGAGCGACCTTCTGGCTCGAGGCCAGACACTCGGTGGACATGCGGCGGGTGTTCGAGCGCTTGCTGGCCCAGCGCATCGTTATCGCCCCCGGGGAAATATTCAGCCAGCAGGGGGCCTGGCGGCATCACGTGCGCCTGAGCTACACCCTCGACTGGAGCAAGGATATTCCCCTGGCCCTGAAGAAACTGGCCCAGGCTATCAGCGAAGAACCATAGCTATGCCTAGAGCCCATAGCAATGCCGCGATTCAGGGAAGCGGCCATCGCGCACCTCTTCGGCAAAACGCTCACAAGCGCCGCGAATCACCCCGCCGACATCAGCGTACTGCTTGACGAAGCGCGGCACCTGTTCACCGCCCAGACCCAGCACGTCCTCGGTCACCAGCACCTGGCCGTCACAGGCCGGTGAGGCGCCAATGCCGATGGTGGGCATTTTCGAATCCAGGGTAATTTGCCGGGCCACGCCTTCGGCCACCCCCTCGAGCAGCAGACTGAAGGCACCGGCTTCGAGGTTGGCCCGAGCGTCCTCGGCAATCATCGCACCGGCTTCGGCGGTCAGGCCCTGGGCCTTGAACCCTCCCATGACATTGACGAACTGCGGCATCAGCCCGACGTGGGCCATGACCGGAATACCGCGTGCCACCAGAAACTCGACGGTACCCGCCAGGGCCTTGTTGGCTTCCAGCTTGACGGCATCGCAACCGGTGCGCGCCAGGACCTGCGCGCAATTGCGAAAGGCCTGTTCGTTAGATTCCTGATAGCTGCCGAAAGGCATGTCGGCGATGACGCAAGACAGGCGCGTGCTGTCGACCACGGCCCGGGTGTGTCCGATGATTTCTTCGAGCTGCATACTCAGCGTCGAGGCCCGACCATAGCCGACCATAGCAGTAGAGTCACCGACCAGAATGAAATCGACGATTGGGTCTATCAACCTGGCAATAGAGCTGGAGTACGCCGTAAGGGATACGATTTTCTGTTGGCCCTTCATCGCGACCAGTTGCGGAACCGTCAATCGTTTAGTACGGGTATGAGCGCTCATAAGTGTCTTCCTGTGATGATTGAAAAACCCGGGGATGGGGCGTCTGTCACTACAACCAGTCTTTCTCCCATTCACGCCAGGTTTCATGGTCCTGGCGGATTCTGTCGGCGCTCGGGTGCACAAGGAATACGGCACCCGGCGAGCTGTTGAGGTCGATGGTCGGCGTTTTTGGGCGACCTTCGGTAAAACGAAAGCGCGCGTTGTAAAAGCTCGGCAGAGCCTCCAGGCGCTTGCGTACATCGAGTTGGGCGAAGACGCCGCTATGGCGGGCGATCAGGTTTAGTCCGCGGGCGTGCTGCTGCAAGCGATAGCGCTTGGGAAACGATGCCAGTCGGGCCGGCTCCAGATAGCTGGTGCAGGTCAGCGCGACCTGGTCGTTGCCAGTCGCCGCTTGCAGCGCCGGTGGGTTGGCCAGCCCGGAAAGACGGGCACCGGTTTCCAGCAGGCGCGGGCCGCGAGTCGTGAGGATCACTTCGGTATGGGCCGGACCGTGGGTGATGGCCAAGGCATCGAGCACGCCTTCGACGTAATCGATCAGCCCATCAAGCTCCGGCGCATCGGCGGGCAACAGGTCTTCACGGTCATAGATCTTGCGACCGTCGGCGCTCAACGTCTTGGTGCATTTCCAGACATCAGTGATCCAGTGCTCGCCCTGATGACTGACACTGTTGATAACGTACTCGTCGCCTTCCAGGTATTCCTGCAACAACAGCGCCCGGTTGCTGCGCATCATCAGGTTAGTAGCGCCGAGAATGCAGTCGATGGCCGCATGCAGTTGAGCGGCATCGTGACAGATGAACACATTATCGGAGCCCGCACTGTCCAGTGGCTTGACCACCACCGTCGATTCGCCACGAGCCTGGAACCAGGCCAGAGCCTCTGCGCTGGAGGCGGTACGCAGTTGCGCAGCCACCGGCAATCCGGCAGCAGCGACCTGTTCGGCCATCAGTGATTTGTCACGACGGGCGGCAGAGTATTCGGGATCATTACCGGGCAGGCCGAGACGGGCGGCCAGCAAATCCGCCAATTCGACACCGAATTCGCTGCCGGTCAACACCGCCGCTGGCGCCTGGGCCGCGAGCTTTTCCAGCAACGGTTCAAGGCCTTCCTCATGTACGCCGTAGTGCACGCGGAACAGTGTCTGCGGGCAACTCGCGGCAAAGGCCGGTGGCATGTCGTTGCGTGAACGCACATGCAGCAGTGGGCGATGCTCCGCCAAAGCCTGGGCCAGCAGAGCGCCGGTGGAATAGGCGTCGACCAGAATCAGCGGCGCCAAAGTGGAGTCAGTGCAAGGGTTGGTCATAACGGTTCACCGTGTAATGCAACATCTGGAACAATTCGGACGAGGTAATACCCGGTCCGATCGAAGAAAGACCGCAGCTCTGGGGCAACGGCAGGCCACCGACATTGCCCCAACGCAAGGCACCGTGGTCGTCAATGCGGGTCGTGGCGCGGCCAGGGTTGTCGGGGTGCAGGCAGTAGGGAATGTCGAGCCGCCCACGGGCGAAAGCCTGGAGTAACGCGACGCCAATATCGGTGTGCAGGTCCAGCGTGCTTTCCACCAGTTGCCGTGCCTCGAACAACACTTCCTGGCGATAGCCTTCACTGACCGGGTCGATCTCCAGTGCGTCGCCCGCGGCGGCTTCGGCCGCCATTGCCAGGGCTTCGAGGTTGTCCGCGACCGATGGAATCTGCCGGGATTCGGCAACGGTCTTGACGATCAATCGCTCGCAGCCGGCAGCCTGGGTCAGGCGCGCACTGTCATAGATCAGGCGGCGAGCACCATGACCGGTGGAGGGAAAGACCCCCATGTAGGAATACACCACGACATGCCAATGGACGCCGTCCAGATAGTCGGCAGCCAGTTCGCGCAGGGCCTGCAAAGCTCCGAAATCCTGGGCCATGGACGTGCCTTGGGCGTAGCTTAACGAGACGCTGCGAATGCCCTGCTGGCGAAAGAACAAAGCCTCGAGCAAGGTCATCGCGATCAGCATTGACGGCGGGCACAGCTGACCCAGCAAACAACCGCCGAAGCTCTCGATATGACCATGGGCAGTGGCATCGGCCAGCAACTGACAACTTTGCGCCCAAGCCTCGACTGCCCGCGCCAGCGGCAAACGGCTGTAAGGCATGCAGTAGGACACCGGGCCGCCTTCGGTGGCGTCGAGTCCGAGGGCCGCCAACCGCTTGAAAACATGCTGCGGTTGGGCGGTGCCATGGCGGACCTGGATCGGGAACGACGGGCCGTAGAGCCCATCGAGCATGCCACGCACCGCTTCCAGCGGATGGCTGATGATCGGGAAACCGTTCAGTGGGCTGTCGCTGTTCAGGCACTGCAGCGCGCTCTGGTAATCACCGACCCGGGTGTAGCTGTCCAGGGTGATGGTTCCGATGGTGGCGCAAGGCAACCCGGCCACTGCAGCCAACCCGGCGCGCATCGGCGCCAGTCCGCCGAAGCCCATGCGTGGTTGCACCACCAGTTCGCGCCGTTCCCGGGCCTGCTCGATGAAGCGCTGGAAATGACCTCCTGTCATGTCCATCACTTAGCGCCCCGACACCAGTTCAACCACGTTTTCACCCGTGGCCGGGTCGAAACGGGTTATCCGGCCCTTATGCGGATCACCGGCGCGAACCCGGGCAATCAGGCTGCTGTCGCTATCGAAATCGATCTGTTGATGGGCGTACAGACTACGTAGCGCCGGCAACGGCAAGCCGCTGACCTGGTTCAGCCACAGGCTCAGAGCGCTGTCCTGGCGACTACCGGCCAGGACGCCGTGAAGGTCCTCCAGATCTGCCAGGCGCTCAGGGTGACAGGTCGTGATGAAGCTCGACAGCTCGCGGCCACGCTCGACGAAGGGCGCGAACTGCAGACAAGTCAGTTGTATCTCGTCGAGCCCGAACGCCTCGCTGGCGAAACGGTTCGCCAGCGCCCGACGAGCGTCCTTGCCTTCGGCCCCGGCGTAGGCCGACAGTGCCAGGTCGATCAGGCGCTGGGGCATTTCCTTTTTGCGCATCAAGCCCTGGGCCAGCTCCAGGTATTCGCTGATACCGTCATGGTAGTGACGACCCTGTACGTACTGCGCCTTGAGCCCGCGAAAGTGCGCCATCAGCATGGGGTTCGCGCAGTCTGATTCGGTGAAACTGAACGCCAGTTCTTCGAAGCGGAAATCGAGAAACTCGGTAATCAACTCCCAGTGGTCTTCCACCCGGTAGCTCACCAGGTCGTAGATGCTGATGAAGTCCGGGTCGGCGCTTTCGCTGCCGCTGGCCACCCGACGTTCAGCCCGCTGTTCGTCGAAGCCCTCACCGAACAGTTCGACGAAATACACCTGGGCCACACCATCAAGGGCCTGGAGCAGGCCGCGAAATCCCTGGCGCCGACACTCGTCGACGTTCAGCCCCAAACGTTGGGCCAGGCGCATGATCCAAGTGAAGTAATGCTTCTGTTCCTTGCGCGAATCACCCGTGACCACCGCGTCGACACCGCCTTGCCACCAGGCCGCACGCCCGTAGAAGTCGGCGACCGCCAGGTTGCAACTGTTACAGAACGTCGGGCGGCCGTCGCCAGCGGTACGATGGCCGTTCATCAGCACATCGAAGCGGTTCATCGCGCGCACCTGCTCGGGGAATGGCAAGTGACGTTCGAACGGGCGAATCTGCTGGTGATCGACCACCAGCATCTCGACCCGAGGATCGTCATACAGGTGCAGGGCCCGATAGACCCGGTCGATGTTCGCCATGACCGCATCCGGGACCCCGGCGTGACGCATATTGGCAATGCGCAAGAAGAAGGTGCGGCCATGCAGTACGTTCAGGTGCAGTTGCACGGCGCGGATCAGCGATACGGTGTAGGAACTGTCCTTGCCGCCGCCATAGGCCACCATCAGCTTGTAGTCCGCGAGCCCGTCAACACCGCCAGCGGCATCGACCAACCGTTCCCCCAGGGTGGCGACGGCACGTCGGTCCACCGCACTGAGGTAGCGATTCAACTCGCCGAGCAAGGGGGCGTCGGCCATTTCAGAGGTAATGGCAATGTTCATATCGGTTCAGCCTGGAAGTGAAAGTTCTTGATCGCGTGCTGGATGTCGCTCTCGATATCCATTTCGCTCGCGTCGGTGAAAATGAAGCGACCGCTGTGCAGGGCGTCGTAGCTGCCGCCGGCTTCAAGGATCTGTCCGGGCCGGGGCAGCAGTTCTCGCCAGAGCGAGTTCAGGTGCGGGCGCAGCGTTTGCGCCTCGATTACCCGGCATGGCAGTTGTGCCGGTTTGGGGACGACCAGCCAGCCACCGCTGGGATCCGCCTGGATCGTCGGCAAGGGCACGCGCTCACCGGCCAGGCCTTTGAGCCAATGCTCATAGAGGTTCACACCGAAGACTTTGTTGATCAGATGTGGCACTTCGGCGCCGCCCACCCGGGCTCCCACTTCAAGGAACACTAGCGAGCCATCCGCCTCGACGAATATCTCCAGGTGAAAGGCGCTGTTGCGCAGGTCCAATGCCCGCAGGCAGGACTCGCTGAAGACTTCGATCCGGGTGCGCAACTCCGAAGACTGGAGGATCACTGAACCCAGCGGTTTGGCGTTGGCGAAATCCAGGCAGCTGTTGATATAGCGCGACACCACCTGGAAAGGCACCCCGGCGCTGTCATCGGTGAAACCGTCGATGTGATAAGTCTGGCCCTGGATGAAGGCCTCGACTTCATAGCGCCCCAGGTCCACTTCGCTGAGTATCACGCGCAGGGCCTGGGCGTCCTCGACCTTGGCGACGCCGATGCTGGCGGCGCCATCCACCGGTTTGACGATCACTGGATAGCCGACAACATCGGCGAACTCCAGCGCCTGTTTCACGTCATTGCAGCGAATGAACGGTGGCACCGCCAGGCCGTGTTCCTGGAGGACTTCTTTCATTCGTGCCTTGTCGCGGTAAACCGCCACCTGCTCCAGGCCGTGACCAGGAATGTTCAGGGTCTGTCGTACCCACGCCGCGATCTCCAGAGTGAACTCCGACAGCGCGATCAATTGGTCCACGGGACCGACGCGATCGATGATTTCCTGAACGCCTGCCAACAACTGAGGGTACTGATTGACGTCATCGACCTGTACCAGATGGGCGATGTGCTCCCGGGGGGCCAGTACGCCCTCGGCGCCAAGGCCGTCGACCACATAGCTGATCCGATGTCGCTGATGATCGAAGAACTCTTCGTAGCGGGTCAGTTCATTGTCCCAGCGACTTGGGTCCTGGAAACGCGGCCAGCGATTGACGATAACGATATGCATCGATTCGATCCTGTGAAAAAAAGAGGGCTGGACTCAGGTCCAGCACGGTGCCGTGCCGGTACCCAGGACGAGCGCAGGTTTCGAGCGCTCAAGGGTGTTCAGGTAGTTTTCGAAGTTCTCGATGGCGTCGGGGCCGATGAACACCTCGTTGAAACCGGCGGCCAGCAGCTCCTGGCGAACCGCCCGCGTGTGGTCTTCCGAGGTGGTCAACTTGCCACCGATGACACAATGCAGATCCGGGTGCTGTTGACGCACCTGACGAATCAGCTCCAGCCCCTGGAAATGTCCATGGCCGTTGACGCTGCTGACCACCAACAATTGCGTGCGCCGCAGCTCAAGGGTGGCGAGAACCACCTCCACCGGGGTGCAACTGCCGAGGTTCTTGACGTTGAAACCGTGCTCCGCCAACCACAGCTGCAGATAAACCAGATTCCACATGTGCGAATCCGATTCGACGGTTGCAATCAGGCAGTCTTGCGATCCTTTCATTGCGTTGCCTCCATGGCTGAGGGGGGAAAGTCCAGGGCGGTGCGAAAGCGCCGGGTGGTCAGGTTGAACAGCAAGGCGCCGGGGATGGCGAGCAGCAGCGCGAGGGCCAGGATCAATGTCTGGACTCCGTACTCATGGCCGATACTGGCGGTCAGCAGGCCGCCCAATGGGTAGGACAGCAGGTTGACCAGGTAGAACGGGCCCATCACCTTGCCCAAGTGGTCGGCGGCAATCGCCTTGATACGCTGAGTCCGATTGAACACGTTGAACAAGGCACAGCCGGCCATCGCCAGGAGAAAACTGATGGCATAGAGCGCTACACCGCTGGCCGCGCCCATACAGATCAGCCCCAGGCAGAGCAAGGCAAAACCCCATGTACCGAGGCGGTAGATCGACATCCGCGCCAACAGCCGCGGCACCAGAATGAAATTGAGCAAGCCCAGTGCACCGGCCCCGGCGTTCATCAGGCCGAACACCCCGTCGGCGGCACCGAACACGCCACTGATGACAAAGGCATTGGCACTCAGAACGCAGGCAAAGGCCAGGTTGATGGTGAAATTGAGCAGCGCCAGGGATAAGACCGGCGGATTGTTCAATAACAGACTCCAGCCCAGGACCAGATCCTTGCGGATGCTCTTCGGCGGGCTGGCCGACTGGGTATTGGGCAGGCCTTTCCAACACACACCCGCCGCGGCGAATGCCAGCGCCGCCAGCCCCAGAAGCAGGCGCTTGTCGGCGTACATCGCCAGCAGTGCCGCCAGCGCCGGGCCCAGCGCCATGGCCAGCAGCTCCATGTTCTGCACCAGGGACTGGCAGTGGGCCAGGCGTTCGGGGCCAGCGATCAGCGGTACGCTCTTTTCCACCGCCATACGCACCGGCGCCATCAGCAGCGAGAGCACGATGCCGTTGCCGATCAAGGCCCAGACCGTAAGCATTGGCGCATACCAGCAGACCCCGGCAGTCAACCCCAGGCTCACCGCTCGCGCGGTATTGGCGTGGCGAAACAGCAGACGCCCGCCGAAGCGGTCCGCCAGCAGTCCGGCAAACGGATAGGCCAGCAGTGCCGGTAGCCACTCCAGAGCGAACGCCACTCCGGAGTAACGGACATTGCCGGTGAGCTGGAAGATCATCAACGGTACTGCGAACAGCACCGTTTGTTCCGCCAACAGCGCGAACAGCAGGCCGGCACCGAAACGCCGCAGCCGGGCTGTGTCATGCATGCTGGCTTTCCAGTTCGGCCTCGAGCTTGCGCAGGCGTGGCAACACATGGCGACAGAAACCGCGCATTTCGTCACGAGTCGGCCAGCCGGAAAAGATGAACTCGCTGACCCCTACTTTCTTGTATTCCAGCAGATATTCGGCCACTTCCTGATAGCTGCCGACCACGCACAGCGCCGGGCCGCCACGGTAGGCCACGGCACCGGACCAGAGCATTGGCGACAGCCAGTCATGTTCAGCCTTGTCGGCCAGACGGAACGAAGTCTTGACGGCTTCGGAGTCGCAACGCCCGACGAACTGACGAACCCATTCGCGATGCTGCTCATCCGGGTTTTCCATCATGCTTTCAACGGCCGACAGGGCTTGCGCACGGGTTTCCCGAGCCAGCACATGCATGCGAATCCCCACCGAACAACCCGCCTCGAGCACTGCCCGGCTGGCCTCGGCGATACCCTGCGGCGTGTCGCCGTAGCGTAACCAGCAATCGCTGTGTTTCACGGCGATCTGCTGGGCGATTTCCGAAGCGCCACTCAAATAGATGTGTGGACGTTCGTTGTCCTTGAAAGGCAGTCCCAATTGCGCTTGCTCGATACGGTAATGAGCGCCGTGATGGGTCAGGGGCGTTTCGCCTTTCCAGAAACGATGCAAAATCTCGAGGAATTCGCTGGTGCGTTCATAACGTCCATCGTGGGCCACGAAGTCGCCATAAAAGGCTTGTTCATCGGGGGAAATACCGGCGACCAGGTTCAATGCAATACGCTTGTCGGACATCCACGACACGGTATTGACGATCTGCGTGAACAACGTCGGCGGCAGCAGGCCGGGGCGATACGCCAGGATGAATTTGACTCGGCTGGTCTCTCGGACCAGGGCGCCGATCATTGGCAGCGGGTCAGGCATGTGGTAGCTGATACCCATCAGCAACGAGTCGATCCCTAACTCATCGGCTTCCTGAGCGAAGTCGACAATACCGGCAAAGTCCAGGGCACCAGTGTTGTATTTCTCGGAAGCCTTTTGTTGACCGCTGTCGAGCGGTGAGCACCAGTGGATACGCAACGCGGGCATGGTTTTTCTCCAGAGCAGCGCCTGCCGCCGCCTGAAAGCGGGGCAGCGCAAAAGTGACGGTGGGTCAGAACAGGAAGCTGGTACCGACGGTGCGGTCGAACAGCGCAACATCGCGGATGCGACGTTTGCCGCAGATAAACTTCAGCAGTCGCTCGATCCCCAGCCCGCCGCCGGCGCTCGGATGAAGCAGGCCGCGCTTGGCGACTTGGAGGTAATTGGCGAAGGGCGCAAGGTCCATCGACAACTCTTCCATGCGGTAGATGATCTGTTCGTACTCGAACTCACGTTCGGCACCCGACAGGGCTTCGCCATAGCTGTCGGGATAGATCAGGTCGTAGTTGTTGTACTGGCCGCGCTTGCCGGGTGTTTCGCGATCATAGAATTCCCGGCGGTAGTTGGTGACGAAGAACGGCGTGTGGGCCTTGGCCGACATGATCTTCTCGAAGTCGTCGCCATACTCGGCGCGCAACTCGTCCGAGCTGTATATCGGAAAGTGCGTCTCGTAGTGCGGCAGCTGGCGATTGAGGTGGGCCAGCTGGGCCGAGCAGTGTTGCCTGACCTCGGCGAAGGTGTGCTTGATCAAGCCTTCGATCAGCGCCATGACCTGGTGCATGTTGCCGCCACGTATTTCGAAGTCGAACTGGGAGAATTCCAGCAAGTGGTTCTCCGAATCCTTGATCTCGGCTTTTTCCAGACGAATGTTCGGCGCCACGATAAAGATCTTGTCATGACCTCTGGCGGTCAATGCCAGCTGTTTATGGAAGATCATGCTGGCGGTCAGTTTCAGGCGCCGCGTTTCGTACTGGAGTTCAGCGGGGTAGACCGCATGGTTCAAGGGGTCAGTGATGGGCGACATGAGAATGGGCATCAGCTGCTTGAAGTCGCGCTCCAGCAAATATTGTTGCAATGCCTGCAACACGCGACCGCGGATAATCGCGATCGCTTCAACGTCCGGGTGATTAAAATCGTCGAAATTACGCTGAATTTCTTCCATGTTGCGCTCAATATCCAGGGTTAGGAAGTGCCCGATTATTGGTTAAACACGCAAAAACTCAATGTACAGATTTGCCCTAAAAAGCAACCCAGATGCATTGTCTGGTTGTCCCGCCCGGTAATTGGATGGACCATTACCGGCTATGTACCTGATGGCTTCATTCGAACGACACTGCCTGTTCAAGGGCGTGGTTTCGAATGCTGTTTCAGTCGCGAGTTTTCATGAGTTCCTGTTTAGAGTCCCTTTATGACGGCCCACATTGATCCACAACCCGGTCGCTTTTCCCGGTCTGACTACAAGACCCTGGGCCTGGCGGCGCTGGGTGGTGCGCTGGAAATCTACGACTTCATCATCTTTGTGTTCTTCGCCCTGACCCTCAGCCAGTTGTTCTTTCCGCCAGAGATGCCTGAGTGGCTGCGCTTGCTGCAAAGTTTCGGAATTTTCGTCACCGGCTATCTGGCCCGTCCGCTGGGCGGCATCCTGATGGCGCATTTCGCAGACCGGGTGGGGCGCAAGCGGGTGTTCAGCCTGAGCATCCTGATGATGGCTTTGCCCTGCCTGTTGATCGGAATCATGCCGACCTACGAACAGATCGGTTACTGGGCGCCCTTGACGCTGCTTCTGTTGCGGGTGCTGCAAGGCGCCGCTGTGGGCGGCGAAGTGCCTAGCGCCTGGGTGTTCGTGGCCGAGCATGCACCGGTCAGGCGTCGTGGCTATGCCCTGGGTGTGCTGCAGGCCGGATTAACATTTGGCTATCTGCTGGGGGCACTGACCGCAACCCTCCTGGCGCGGCTCTATAGCCCCGCCGAGATACTCGACTTCGCCTGGCGCCTCCCCTTCCTGCTGGGTGGTGTATTCGGGGTGATCGGGGTCTGGCTGCGGCGCTGGCTGAGTGAAACCCCGGTATTCATGGCCTTGCAGGCGCGACGTGAGTTGGATGCGGAGTTTCCATTACGGACAGTATTGCGCGATCACCGCAAATCCATCCTGCCGGCGATGCTTTTGACCTGTGTGTTGACATCGGCGGTGGTGGTGCTGGTGGTGATCACCCCGACTGTCATGCAGAAGAGCTTCGGCATGAGCGCCAGCCATACGTTCGCGCTGAGCAGCCTGGGCATAGTGTTCCTGAATATCGGCTGTGTACTGGCTGGATTACTGGTGGACCGGATCGGCGCCTGGCGCGCGGTGCTGGTTTATAGCCTGCTGCTGCCGGTGGGGACCGCGGTGCTTTACGCCAGCCTGATCAGTGGCGGCTACTGGATCAGCGTGGCCTATGCGCTGGCCGGCCTGACCTGCGGCGTAGTGGGTGCGGTGCCCTCGGTAATGGTGGGGTTGTTTCCGACCCGGATCCGGGTGTCCGGTATCTCCTTTACCTACAATATTGCCTACGCACTCTGGGCCAGTACCACACCGCTTCTGCTGATCGGACTGATGCCGTGGAGCCCTTGGGTCTGCGTAGGCTATTGCGTGGTCATGGGGGCCGTCGGGGCACTCATGGCGTTGTTCTTCGGCTTTCGCTCCTCGTCGGTGGCTGACGTTTCGGTGGTTCCAGGCGCCTGAGCCTGACCTTTTCGCGCCGCCGGTCGCGGCGCTTGCCCCTGAATACCAAAGGACGGCAATTGGCATGAGCTGCGTCAACGATTTGCATGATCTATCGGCGGTGCAACTGTTGGTGTTGTTCGCCAGCAAGCAACTGTCACCGCTGGAATACTACGACCATTTGCTGGCCCACATCGAGCGCTGGGAACCCCATCTTAATGCCTTGTACGCCTTTGACCCGCAACGGGTCCGGGAACAGGCGGCTGCCGCCAGCGAGCGCTGGAGCCGGGGCCAACCCCGTGGTCTGCTCGATGGTTTACCCGTGACACTCAAGGAGTTGATAGCGACGCAAGGCGACTGCATTCCCCTGGGCTGCGCCGCGACCGAGCTGATCCCGGCCACAGCCGACGCACCACCGGCGGCGCGGATGCGTGAGGCCGGAGCGATAGTCCTGGGCAAGACAACGGTTCCGGACTACGGGATGTTGTCGTCGGGGCTGTCGAGTTTCCACGGCGTGACACGTAATCCCTGGAACCTGGCGAACAATCCCGGAGGCTCCAGTGCCGGCGCGGCGGCGGCGGCAGCGGCCGGCTATGGGCCGCTGCATGTCGGCACCGACATCGGCGGGTCGGTCCGTTTGCCCGCAGCCTGGTGCGCCCTGGTGGGATTCAAGCCGACACTCGGGCGCATCCCCATCGACCCCTATTACACCGGCCGTTGTGCCGGCCCCATGACCCGCAGCATGGATGACTGTGCGCTGATGATGCGCTACCTGTCCCGCCCCGATGCGCGGGATGCCACCAGCCTGCTACCGGAACAAGGCGATTGGGCCCTGGGACAGTTGTCGGTCCAAGGGCTGAAAATCGGTCTGATGCTCGATCCCGGCTGTGGCATTCAACCAGACGAACAGGTGTGCTCGGCGGTTCGGGAAGCGGCTCGCCTATTCGAAAGCAGGGGCGCCCAGGTACGTCAGATCAAGCCACTGATGGACCGCGCCGTGCTCCAGGGCCTGGATCAATTCTGGCAGGCGCGACAGTGGAGTCAGTTGCAGGCCCTGAGCCCCGAGCGGTTCGATCAGGTCTTGCCCTACATTCGCGACTGGGCGGCAGCGGCCGAGAACCTGAGCGCCGTGCAGGCGGTTGAGGGGTTCAACCAGACGTTCGAAATCCGGCGCCGGGCAGCCGAGGTCTTTCATAATGTCGACCTGGTGTTGTCGCCGACCAACCAGGTCAGTGCCTTTGCGGCTGAATGGGCCTCGCCCACCAATGACCCGCGCCTGCCGTTCGAGCACATCGTCTTCACTGTGCCGTGGAACATGGGCGAGCAGCCAGCCCTGTCAATCAACTGCGGCTTTACCGACCAAGGCATGCCGATCGGCCTGCAGATGATCGCTCCGCGCTTCGCAGACCAGTGGTTGCTTCGGCTCGGCAAGACCTATGAAAACTGGCGCGGCACGATTCGCCACTGGCCCAGCCCGCCGTCTCGCCTGTGGGAGCGTGGCTTGCCCGCGAAGAACGATAACGCGTAATCGCTGAAACACCGCGGTGCATTCTTCGCGGGCAAGCCTCGCTCCCACAGGATTTTTGTCGCTCAAATTTCTTCACTGACAGCATTAGCGACGTGCGCCTGATTTGTTCCTCTAGAGACTTATCGAAATGGATTTTCGTGTACTTCTGATGGCCGGCATTGCCGTCGGCAGCCCTTTGATTGTAACGGCGGATGAAACGCCGACCACTCAAGCCCAGGCCCCGGGTTTTGTCGACGGCAGCCATTTGGGGCTGAACTTGCGCCATTACTATGCCAACCAACACACCCGACGTTCTACCTACCTGGGGATCAAGAAAGAAGATGGCCTGGAGCGGACCCGCATCCGTGAAACCTGGGTGCAAACCGCGATGCTCAACTACAGCTCCGGATATACCCAAGGGGCGGTCGGCTTCGGGCTGGACGCTTCATTGTTCAGCGCCATCAACCTGGAGCGCGGACATGGGCGTGTCGCCAATGGTGGCGATCGGGTGCTGGTGGACAGCGATGGCGATGCGCTACCGACCTGGAGCCGTTTGGGTGTCGGTGATCTGCGGCTGCGTTTTTCCAGCACAGAAATCAAAGCCGGTCGCTTGCTCACCGACAACCCGATTCTGCGTTACAAGGACAATCGCGCCCTGCCCTCAAGCTTTCAGGGCGTAGGCCTGTTCAGCAACGAACTCGATTGGCTGTCATTGCAGGCCGGCAGCTTCGAACGGGCGATTCCACGTACCGGTACCGGCAGCGAAAAACTCACCACCACCTTCGGTAACCGGGCGTATTCGGGGTCGCGTATTTCCTACCTCGGAGGAATGGCCAAAACCCCTTACGGTCTGGACGTCAGCCTCTACACCTCACGCTTCGAGGACATGTGGCAGCAGACCTATCTGGGATTGACCCAGTTGATCGGGGATCGGCGCGAGATTGCGCTCAAGACTGCACTGAATTACTACCACACCGAGGATCAGGGCGAGCAGCGCCTGGGCTACATCGACAATGACGCCTTCAGCCTGGCGTTCACCGCATCGCACCGGGCCCACAGCCTGACTCTGGCCTGGCAGCAGGTGTTTGGCGACGAGTATTTCGATTACGTCTGGGAGTCCACGGGCAATTACATGGCCAACTCGTTGTACTCGGACTACAACGGCCCGAACGAGAAGTCCTGGCAACTGCGCTACGACCTGGATCTGGCGTCTTTAGGGGTACCGGGCCTGACGACCAGTCTGTGGCACGCAAAAGGCTGGGACATCGACGGCACCCATTACAGCGGCGACCGTAACGGGCGCAATACCGGTTACAACGTGCGGGGTCTGGACAATGCCAAACACGACGAAAACGGTTTAATGGTGGCGTACGTGGTGCAATCCGGAGCACTGAAAAACGCGGTGTTTCGCACCATTGTCTACAACCATCGGGCCACGGGCGGGCAGATCGACGGTAGCTACGACGAGGTCCGCCTGGTGGCGAATCTGCCGATGTGGATTTTTTGAGGCGGGCTTTTTGGGCCGAACAGAATCATCGGCCCCACTTGCGAAACACTGTGGAAGCTTAGCGAGCTCGCCGGTCCCCACAGTGGAGGGATGTTGGTTCAGACTTTTTTGGTTCTTGGCAGAAAGATCGCCAACACCCCAAACAGCGGCAAGAACGAACACAGGAAGTACACATACTCGATGCCGCGAATATCCGCCAGATGCCCGAGTAGCGCCGCACCAATTCCGCCAAAGCCAAACATCAGGCCGAAGAACACTCCGGCAATCATCCCGACATTTCCCGGCACCAGTTCTTGCGCATACACCACGATGGCGGAGAACGCCGAGGCCAGAATGAAACCGATCACCACACTCAACACACTGGTCCAGAACAGGTCCACATGGGGCAGCAGTAGCGTGAACGGCGCCACACCGAGGATCGAGAACCAGATCACTGCCTTGCGCCCGATCCTGTCGCCGATCGGCCCGCCGAAGAAGGTCCCCGCCGCTACCGCACCGAGAAACAGGAACAGATGCAGCTGCGAACTGGCCACCGACAGGTCAAATTTCTCGATCAGGTAGAACGTGAAGTAACTGGTGAGACTGGCCATGTAGAAATACTTGGAGAACACCAGCAACCCCAGTACCACCAACGCACTGATCACCCGGCCTTTTGATAAACCGTGCGTCGCTGCCTGACCTTGTTTGAGTTTGAACAGGTTCAAGTGATTGGCGTACCAGCGGCTGATCCGGTACAGCACGAACAACGCAAACAGCGCGAACACGCCGAACCAGGCCACATTGCCCTGACCGTACGGAATGATGATTGCCGCCGCCAACAACGGCCCGAAGGCCGAGCCCGCATTACCGCCGACCTGAAACGTCGATTGCGCCAGGCCGAAGCGCCCGCCCGAGGCCAGTCGCGCGACGCGTGAAGCTTCCGGGTGAAAAGTCGACGAGCCGATGCCGATCAACCCTGCTGCCAGCAAAATCATCGGAAAGCTACCGACCACCGACATCATCAGAATGCCGATCAATGTGCAGACAGTGCCGGCCGGCAACAGCCAGGGCTTGGGATGGCGATCCGTGTGGTAACCCACCCACGGCTGCAACAACGAGGCCGTCAATTGAAAGGTCAGGGTAATCAGGCCGACTTGGGTGAAGGTCAGGCCATAGTTGGCCTTGAGCATCGGATAGATCGACGGCAGCACCGCCTGAATCAGGTCGTTGATCAAGTGCGCCAGCGCCACCGCGCCGATGATGCGCATGACCAGCGGACTGCTTTGTGAAGGAGCGGGCGTCGATGTCGCGGCGGACTGAGCGTTGCTGATGGCCATGAGAGTTTCCGTACTGCGGATGGGTGCGCACAGGCAGGTCGGTCAATGTGCCATTTTTCGGTGCAGTCGCGCCATCCCCTTAGCTTGCTAACGACCTCAAAAAAGGTGATAGCGCAAAGCCATGGTCTGAATCTTGCCTTGCTTATCCGCTTCAACGCGGCCCCTTACAAAGGGGACCGAGAATGGGAAGTTTCGCTACAGAGTCGGCCTACAGAGCGGACCAAGGTGAACTTTCGAGGCCTTTTAGAAGGACATCAGTCGCGGTCGCCATGGCCTCGACGCACGCCAATGGTGCGTGGTGTCCAGAGGAGTCATGGGGCATGCAGGCTTTTTTATCACCGGGGATCGGGCTGCTGGGGCGTTTCGGCTTCGCGCGCAAATTTCAGCTGCTGTTTCTGCTGTTTATCCTGCCGCTGGCAGGCAGCTTGTGGATGATCGGCCAGGACTATCGTGACAAGTTGAGCCTGATCGCCGGCGAACGCGCCGGAGTCCGGCAATTGATTGCCCTGGATGCGCTCGACAACTTGCTCGCCGCCCAGCGTGACCGCGCCGCGCGCTGGCGCGCCACCGAAACCAATCGCCAGCCGACGCCAGCAACCATCGCGGCGATGGCAGCGTTCGACACGGTTCAGCCGGCCGTGGCCCAAGCAATCACAGACTTGGGCAATGCCTTGAAAACCGAAGGCGCCGAGGGCGAGACCCTCACCCGCTATCAAGCCCTGCAAAGCGCCCTCACCGGCCTGGATTCGAAAAGCCTGAGCAGCGTTGGATGGTGGCCGGACGGCTATGATCGCTTCACCAATGCCTTGAGCGCCCTGCAAGCCTTGCGCGAACAAATCGCCATGGACAATCGCCTGACCCTCGCGCCATGGCTGGAAACTTATCTGCTGACGCAGATTTCCACTCAACACGCACCGGACCTGATCGAACGGGTCGGTCGCCTCGCCGCGGTTGGTCAAGCTTCGGTGGTGTCCGGGCAGTTCACTCTGCAAAGCCGCCTGCAATTGCGCGACTTGCGCAGCCGCATCGGCGATGCTCGGGAACAGCTGGTGAAAACTGGTAGCCTGCTGGAAGCCCGCTTGCCCAGCGCCCTGCAAACCTGGGCCGGGCAGTACCATGACAGCCTCAAGCAGCTGGATACCGGTTTGAAAGTGCTGGACGACGGCGTCTTCGGTGGCAGCATCAACCTCAAGCCCGAAGACTTCGAACGCAGTCTCGACGCCCTCCTCGGTAACCTTGCCTCGTTGCGCCAGCAATCGCTGGTTTCTCTGGATCAACGGCTGGATTATTACCACAGTTCGGCCATCCGCCAGTTCATCCTGGTGGCGACGATTTTTGGCTGCCTGCTATTAGCCGCGCTGTACCTGTTCATCTGTTTACAGGCCTCGATCCGTCGCAGCGCCAGCGGCATCACACTGCTGGCCGAAGCTCTGCGCGACGGCAACCTGAGCCTGCAAGTACCGGTTCAGGGGCGCGACGAACTGGCGGCGATCAGCACCTCGCTTAACGTCGCCGTGGTGCAACTGCGCAACAGTTTGCTGGGAGTCGATCACGAAACCCTGCAGTTGAGCAACGCGGTGCGCACCCTCAACGATCACTCCAGCGGTGCCCTTGGCGAAGTCGAAGCCCAGCAGTTGCAGATCAGCCAGATCGCCGCCGCGGCCACGCAATTGGCCGCGACCTCCCAAGGGGTCGCCCAGAGTTGCGAACAGGCGTCTGGCAGCGCTCAGCACACCCAGCGCATCGCCGCCGATAGCAGCCGTGACAGCCAGCGTACGACAGCGAGTATTCAGCAACTCAATCAGCGGTTGAATGACACGGCGGCGGCACTGGGTCGGGTCAGCGAGCAAGGGCAGCAGATTCAATTGGTGGTCGATACCATTCGCGGCGTGGCCGAGCAGACCAACCTGCTGGCCCTCAACGCCGCCATCGAGGCCGCACGGGCTGGCGAGCAAGGTCGCGGCTTTGCGGTGGTGGCCGATGAAGTGCGCAGCCTGTCGCAACGCACCCAGTCCTCCACCGCGCAGATCGCCGGCACCGTCGACAGCCTGCGCAGCACCGTGAACGAAGCGGTAAGCCTGATGGAAGCCGCCTGCGGCCAGGCGCAATCGGATGCGCAAGCCGTCACCGGTCTCGGCGAACGCCTGGGGGAAATCGCCAGCGCGGTGCAAAGCGTCACAGACACCCTGGCGCAAATCGCCACCGCCGTCGAAGAGCAAGCGAGTACCGCCGATGAAGTCAGCGGCAACATCCAGCAAGTCGATCAGGCGGCGGTACGCTTGCTCGAAGGCGCGCGGGCGGTGAACCTCGCCGCGGACACCTTGAGCCAGGGCAGCAAGGCCTTGAGTGCGAATACCGGGAGATTTCAGCTCGGTTGATGCCCTCCGCTGACCCGATTTTTCGGGTCAGCGGGATAAGCGGTTGAAAGCGTGGAGAAATATTTTAGATTTACGCTTGACGCATCGTCGTTCCAGGTGAATAATGCGCGCCACTTGGCTACATAGCTCAGTTGGTTAGAGCATAGCATTCATAATGCTGGGGTCCGGGGTTCAAGTCCCTGTGTAGCCACCAAGTACTAAAAACGGCTTACCGAAAGGTAGGCCGTTTTTTTATGCCTCGAGAAAAGTGGCGGGCGAACCCTGATTTGCGTAGCACTCCTTCGGCCGATAAAGTCCCTGGACCTTTTATCCCATGGACGGAGTGCCTCGCGTGTTCTCAGCCTTCCACTTGAACCGCTATCGCCTGTCAGCCTTTTCGCTGATCGCCACCGCTTTAACCCTCGCCGCGTGTAACGCCCCGCCCTCTTCGCCTTCGGTCTCGACCTTGCCGGCCGCGCCGGAAATCACCTCCGGTTATCGCACTGACCTGCAGACGCAGCACGCCTCCAGACACATGGCCGCGGCCGCCAACCCGTTGGCGGCCGAAGCCGGGCGGGAGATGCTACGCGAGGGTGGCTCGGCGATTGATGCGGCCATTGCCATGCAAGCGGTGTTGACGCTGGTCGAGCCGCAATCGTCGGGCATCGGCGGTGGCGCGTTGATTGTGCTGTGGGATGGCAAGGCCGTGCGCACCTACGACGGTCGCGAAACCGCACCGGCTGGTGCCACCGAGAAACTGTTCCTGCAAGCCGACGGCAAACCGATGCCTTTCACTCAGGCGCAGATCGGCGGGCGCTCGGTGGGTACGCCGGGTGTGTTGCGGGCGTTGGAGCTGGCCCATCAAAAGCACGGTCGGCTGCCGTGGGCGAGGTTGTTCGAGCCCGCGATCAAACTCGCCGAGCAAGGTTTCGCCATCTCGCCACGACTGCATCAGTTGATCGCGGCCGACGCGTTTATCCAGCGCTCACCGGACATGGCCGCCTACTTTCTGACTGCCGATGGTCACCCGAAAGCCGTCGGTACACAGCTGAAAAACCCGGCACTCGCCGCAGTGTTCAAGCGCATCGCCAAGGAAGGTCCCGACGCGCTGTACACAGGCACCATCGCAAAAGAGATCGTCGCCAAGGTTCAGGGCCATACCAACCCCGGCAGCCTGTCGCTGAGCGATCTCCAGGGCTACAAGGCCAAGGAACGCGCGCCGCTGTGCACCGACTATAAACGCTGGCAAGTGTGCGGCATGCCGCCGCCGTCATCGGGCGGAATCGCCGTGGCACAAATCCTAGGCACCTTGCAGGCCCTGGAAACCCGCGACCCACGCTTTGCCCTGGCACCACTCAAACCGGTCAAGACCAGCAAACCAGCGGGCATAGAGCCAGCCCCTGAAGCCGTGCACCTGATCGCCGAAGCCGAACGCCTGGCTTATGCCGATCGTGCGCAATACGTTGCCGACACCGACTTCGTACCCGTGCCGGTCAAAGGGCTGGTCGACCCGACTTATCTGGCGACCCGCGCAACCTTGATTGGCGAGCGCAGCATGGGCCAGGCCAAACCCGGCACCCCGCCGGGCATTCAGGTCGCCTACGCGCCGGACCGCTCGCCGCTGCGCATCTCCACCTCGCAGGTGGTGGCAGTCGATGACGAGGGCGATGCCGTGTCCATGACCACCACCGTGGAGGCGGCATTCGGCTCACACTTGATGGTCCAGGGTTTTCTGCTCAACAACCAGATGACCGACTTTTCGTTCATCCCCGAAGAGCAAGGGCAAAAAGTCGCCAACCGCGTCGAACCCGGCAAACGCCCGCGCTCGTCCATGGCACCAACCCTGATCTTCGACCGCCAGAGCGGCGAGTTCCTGGCCACCGTCGGCTCCCCTGGCGGCTCGCAGATCATCGAGTACGTGGCCAAATCCACCATTGGCCTGCTCGACTGGAACCTCGACCCACAGGCCGCCATCAACCTGCCCAATTTCGGCAGCCGCAACGGCCCGACCGAACTGGAACAGGGTCAGTTCAGCCCGGCACTGATTCAGGCACTGAAGGACAAAGGGCACAGCGTGGGCGAGATCGACATGACTAGCGGGACTCAGGCGATTGTTCGAGTCAAGGATGCGCAGGGGAAAGCCGCGTTGGCCGGCGGGGCCGATCCACGGCGTGAGGGGGAAGCGTTGGGGGATTGAGTCTTACGCAGGAATGAGGAAAGGCTTACCGGGAGGTAGGCCTTTTTGAGGACTACCCGCGCCGGATAGATAGCATCAAGTCGATAATTGGTTGGCAAACTGCCCGACTGCGTTCACCACTTTCTGCGCACCGTCCTGGATCTCGACGATCACCGTGCCCGCCTCCGCCGCCAGCGCCAGACCTTGTTCAGCCTGGAGCTTGCCGTCAGTCATGAGCGCCACGGCGTTGCGCGCCATGTCCTGGTTCTGACGCACGACGCCGACAATTTCATCGGTCGCCTGACTGGTGCGCGAGGCTAATTGCCGGACTTCGTCCGCCACCACGGCAAACCCACGTCCCTGTTCACCGGCACGAGCCGCTTCGATGGCCGCGTTGAGCGCCAGCAGGTTGGTCTGCTCGGCGATGCCGCTGATGGTTTTGACGATGGTGCCGATCACCAGCGATTGCTCGTTCAGTGCTTCGATACCTTCGCCAGCGGTTTGCATGTGTTTGGCCAGGTCACGCATCACGTCTACAGCTTGGGTCACCACGGCAGTTCCGCGCTGTGCACTCTGGTCGGTTTGTTGAGAAGTGCTGTAGGCAATGTTGGCCGCCTCGGCGACAGCCTGCTCCTGATTGACCTGATCGGTAACCACCGTGGCGAACTTCACCACTTTGTAGAGCTTGTTGTTGGCGTCGAGCACCGGGTTGTAGGAAGCCTCCAGCCAGACCACGCGACCGTGGCTGTCGATGCGTTTGAAACGATCAGCGACGAACTCGCCAGCGTTCAGACGGCGCCAGAAGTTCTGATACTCAGCGCTGTTGTATTCCTCTGGCTCACAGAAGATGCGGTGATGTTTACCTTGGATCTGCGCCAGGCTGTAACCCATGCCACTGAGGAAACGCTCGTTGGCCATCAGCACGTTGCCATTGAGGTCGAACTCGATCACTGCCGTCGAACGCACCAGCGCGCCAATCAGGTTTTCATGCTCACGGGACGCCTCGATGGTACGGGTCAGGTCGCTGGAGTAAATCGAGAAGTTCTTGATACGGCCGTCCGAGGAGCGCACCGGCTGCATGATCGAACGCAACCAGGCTTCGGCACCGTTGCCGCGTAGCAAACGGACCGCGCCGGCAAAGTGCTCGCCACGGGTCAGCGCGGCCTTGAAACGGTTATGGAATTCATCCGATTTCACATGGACCGGAACAAGGTCTTCGATGTGCCGGCCGATCAGATCATTGCTTTTGTAGAGCATCTCACTGACGAAGTTTTGGTTGACCGATTGAATTCGCCCATCGGAGTCAAGAGTCAGGACCAGCATCTCGCTTTCCAGACTCTCCTTGACTTGCAGAAGGCTGGAGAGTTCTTCGCGAAGAGCCGACAGCTCCTGCTTCAAGCGTTTATTGAACATGGGAAGCACCGATGGACAGAGATAAAAAACGGCTTACAGCCTAGCCATCGGCTTTGCAGGTATTTTCTGAAGAGTGTTGCAGGGTTGTCCTACAAAAATAGTCGCGGCACAAACAGCCTCATGCCGCGCCAGCCACCGAACAGCGCCCGACTCGCGGCATTCGCGCACCGAAATACACCGCGCTGCTGATGCCCACGGCCCCCATCACCGCGCAGAAGATCACACAAATCCACGGACTCCACGGCATCAGACCGATCAACAGCAGCGGTGTGACACTCGCCCAGGCGGCGTAGGCAATGTTGTAGGTGAAGGAAATCCACCGTGCGCAGCGGCAGTTCGACAGCGGCCTCGCGCTGGGCCTGCATTGCCATGAACACCGGGGTTTCGCTGAGCCAGCGGCGCAGCCAGACACCGATCACGCCAAACACACCGCCCAGCAAAAACGGGTAACGCCAGGCGTAATCGAGGATTTGCGCCGAGGTGAACGCCTGAGCCAGAAAAGTCGCCGTCAAGGCGCCGATCAGGTAACCGAAGGTCAGCCCCGCCTGCAGGAAACCGAGGGCATAACCGCGATGTCCGACCGGCGCGTGCTCAGCGACGGACACCCAGGCACTCGGCACCTCACCACCCACCGCCGCGCCTTGCAGGACCCTCAGGGCCAACAGCAACAGTGGTGCGAAATAGCCGATCTGGGCGTAGGTCGGCATGATCCCGATCAGCAAGCACGGCAACGCCATCATCAGAATGCTCAGGCTGAACACCTTCTTGCGTCCCAACCGGTCAGCGAAATACGCCATCAGGATCCCGCCCAACGGACGCGCGAGGTAGCCCGTGACGAAGATCCCGAAGCTTTGCAGCAGACGCAGCCACTCGGGCATTTCCGGCGGGAAGAACAGCTGGCTGAGGGTCAGCGCGAAGAATACGAAAATAATGAAGTCGTAGATTTCCAGCGCACCGCCCAAGGCTGCAAGCCCCAGGGTCTTGTAGTCCGAGCGAGTGAAGGGCGCCGGGCGCGCATTGATGTTGGCAGTCATGTAAAAGAACTCTGGCAGGCAAAAAACCAAGGCGCCCACGGTCTACGCAAATGCGCTTGTGGACAACCCGTTAGACCATAGTCCCAAACGCCCCAAACAGCGTCCCCGCAACGGGCCGATTGATTTACTGTTGGCACCGACCGGATGGGCCATTGCGCCCTGAACCCCACAATAAACATAAAAACGAGGTACTCCCGTGGCCGCTGATATCGAAGATAGCCGCTATGCGCGCTTTGCCCTGCATTGTTCAAACTTTGCCGAACGCTGGTTTCCCGACTCCTGGGTATTCGCCGCGCTGGCAGTGATCATCGTCGCTGTGGCGACCATGGCCATGGGCGCCAAACCCACCGACGCCGCCATGGCCTTCGGTGACGGTTTCTGGAGCCTGATTCCGTTCACCATGCAGATGGCATTCGTGGTGATCGGCGGTTACGTGGTCGCCAGTTCGCCACCGGCGGTGAAACTGATCGACCGCCTGGCACGGGTCCCGAAAAACGGCCGTTCCGCCGTGGCCTGGGTGGCGCTGATTTCCATGGTCGCGTCGTTGCTGAACTGGGGGCTGTCACTGGTATTCGGCGGGCTGCTGGTACGTGCCCTCGCCCGCCGTACCGATCTGAAAATGGATTACCGAGCCGCCGGTGCCGCCGCCTATCTTGGTCTGGGCGCGGTCTGGGCCTTGGGTCTGTCGTCGTCCGCGGCACAATTGCAAGCCAACCCCGCCAGTTTGCCGCCATCGATTCTGTCGATCACGGGCGTCATTCCCTTCACTCAAACGATCTTTCTCTGGCAGTCGGGTGTGCTGTTGCTGGCACTGACCGTGGTCTCACTAATCGTTGCCTACGCCACCGCGCCCGGCCCCGCGACAGCCCGTGACGCCAAAGCCTGCGGTATCGATCCGGGTTTCAGTCTGCCGGCGCCAGCACCGCGTACCCGCCCTGGTGAATGGCTGGAATACAGCCCGCTGCTGACGATTCTGCTGGCATTGCTGGCGGCCGGATGGCTGTTCCATGAGTTTGCGACCAAACCGGCGATCAGCGCGATTTCCGGACTGAACACCTACAACTTCCTGTTCCTGATGCTCGGCGCGCTGCTGCACTGGCGCCCGCGCAGCTTCCTCGATGCGGTGGCCCGTGCGGTGCCGACCACCACCGGTGTGCTGATCCAGTTCCCGCTGTACGGCTCGATCGCCGCCCTGATGACGGTGGTCAAGGGCACCGACGGACAATCATTGGCCCACCACATCTCGACCTTTTTCGTACAGATTGCATCCCACGACACCTACGCCCTGCTGATGGGCGTGTACTCGGCTATCCTCGGTTTCTTCATCCCGTCCGGTGGTGGCAAATGGATCATTGAAGCGCCGTATGTCATGCAAGTGGCCAATGACCTGAACTACCACCTGGGCTGGGCCGTGCAGATCTACAACGCCGCCGAAGCCCTGCCGAACCTGATCAACCCGTTCTACATGCTGCCGCTACTGGGCGTACTAGGGTTGAAGGCCCGGGATCTGATCGGGTTTTCGTTCGTGCAACTGCTGGTGCACACGCCACTGGTGCTGTTTCTGCTGTGGGCGCTAGGGACGACGCTTACGTATATGGCGCCGGTGATGCCTTGACGCCGACCTTAAATCCACCACCAATCCAGTGTGGAAGCGGGCTGCTTCCACACTGGCGATTCATTGTTTTCACAAACGTAACCCCTCTGTCACACCTCGCTGCTAGCGTCCCGCCGAAACATATTGAAACAACTTAGCAAGACGGAACTCGCCATGAACGATGAAGAAAACCGCAACGACGCCTCTTCCCCGCAAACAGATACGCCCACCGACACCAGTCGCCGCCGCTTCCTGGGTGGCGTGGCGGTACTCACTGTCGGCGCGACCCTCAGCGCTTGTGGCAGTCATGGCGATGAATCGGGTAAACCGCTCGAACGCCTGCTTTCACCTGTCGAATTGGACAAAGCCCTACGCGACCAGGTGAAAACCGTAGTGGTGATCTACGCCGAGAACCGTAGTTTCAATAACCTGTTCGGCGACTTCCCTGGCGTCGAGAAACCGCTCTCGGGCCTCAAGCCCGTCGAATATCAGCAGCGCGATCGCGATGGCAGCCTGTTGCAGACCCTGCCGCCAGTCTGGGGCGGCGTGCTGCAGATCGGCCCGCAAACCCTCGATGGCGTGACTTACCCCAGCGCAACCCAGTTCCAGGAACACCTGCCTAACGCGCCCTTTGCCCTCAAAGGTCCGAACGCAGAAGACTTGCCGTTCGGTCTGGTGACGCGCGACCTGTGGCATGCGTTCTATCAGAACCAGATGCAGATCAACGGTGGCAAAAATGACGGCTTTGTCGCCTGGGGCGACTCCGGTGGCCTGCCCATGGGGCATTACGCCCAGAGTCGATATTCCCTGCGGTTGTGGGACGTTGCCCAAGAATTTGTGCTCTGCGATAACTTTTTCCAGGGGGCTTTCGGCGGCTCGTTTCTCAACCATCAATACCTGATCAGCGCCACCGCGCCGTTCTATCCGGACGCCGTCAACTCGGTGGCCAAGACACAAATCGCCACGCTGCAAAGCGATGATCCGGCCGATCCACGCCTCAAGCCCCTGGAACAATCCCCAGCCAGCGCCATGACCGGCCCACCCCAATTCGGCCCCAGCGCGCTGACGCCGGACGGCTATGGGGTCAACACGCTCGCTCCGCCGTACTGGCCGACCTGGATTCGCGACCCGGAGCGTCCTGCGTACGCCAAACCAGACCTGCCGAACGTCATGGTCCCCCAGACCCACGAGCACATAGGCGACAAGCTCTCGAAGAAAAACATCGACTGGGCCTGGTATGCCGGAGGTTGGCAGGCGACGCTGGATCAGTACAAGGACTCTGGCGGTATTCCGAAAATCCCGAACTTCCAGTACCACCACCAACCGTTCAACTACTTCAAGCAGCAGGGGCCGGAAAACCCGCTGGAGCGCGGTAAACGTCTACGGGATGCGGGGTTGGGCGATGAATCGAATACCAACAAGTTCTTTGCCGATGCCGAGGCGGGCAAGCTGCCGGCGGTGAGTTTCTATAAACCCCAGGGCAACCTGAACATGCACGCCGGTTACGCCGATGTAGCGTCCGGCGACCGGCACATCGTCCGCGCCCTGAAAGTGCTGCGGGAAAGCCCGCAGTGGAAAAACATGGTGGTCGTGGTCACGGTCGATGAGAACGGCGGTTGGTGGGATCACGTCGCACCGCCCAAGGGCGACCGCTGGGGGCCGGGCTCGCGGGTACCGACGCTGGTAGTTTCGCCGTTTGCGCGCAAGGGCATGGTGGATCACACGGTCTATGACACTGGCTCGATTCTGCGGTTGATCACCCGGGTGTTTCAGCTTGAAAAGCTCGATGGCCTCAGGCAGCGGGACGATGCAATGATTGCCCGTGGCCAGAAACCCATGGGCGATTTGAGCAATACACTGCACTTTGCCTGATGAAAAAGGGGCTCTGACTGGCGCTCTTTTCACTTGTGTACTAGACCGTTCGACACAACTAGTTCCAGTATGTACCCGCCCCACCTCCGAGGGCTCACGCTGAAAAGGATCTGAGCATGTTCAAACTCGCAGGATTCACCCTCGCCGCGCTCACCCTGAGCGCCGCCGCTCACGCCGATGTCGATCTGAATCTGGGCAGTACCGAGCGCGTTACCCGGCTGTTCGCCTACCCCAACAACTGTAATGTCATCTGCTTCCGCAACTGGACACTGGAGCAGACCGTCGAGCATTACCTGACCCAAAGCGTACAGCGCGATGGCTACAAGACCGCAAAAGTGCTGGTCAAAACCGAAAACAAGCAGCTCCACGCCCATATCAGCGGTGTGCCCAAAGGCTATGACAAGCCACTGACCGCACTGCTCAATGCTGGGGATTTGGCCTACAACGGTGCCAACAAGCTGAGTGCCGATGGCAAATGGACCTATAACTGGTACCTGTTCCTGCCGCTGGGCATGGCGCTGGAAAACCGCAAAAGCGTCGAACTGCTGCACTTCCCGCCAGATTATTCCCTGACCCAGGCCCAGGACTATCTGGAGTCCAAGACCACCGACCGCTGGGCCGCGCTGCTGACCGCCAACAACATTCCCGCCGACCAGACGCCGGCCTATCAGACCATCATCGACATCGCGCCGATTGCCGCGCCGTCCACCGCCGGCAAGGATCTGGAAGGCGTCTACAACTACTTCACGGACTACCAGACCACCATGGTCAAGGAAGTCAGCCAGAATGCCAAAGGTGCAGCATTGCCAATGGTCGCCTTTGGTTCACCAGTGCGTAACTGGATCAAGCAACAATACGGGCAGACCGTAGAAATATTGGGCCTGGCAACCATCAGCCCGAGCAAGGGGGTGACGGTACCCGTACTGGGTTCCAACCACCCGAGCTACATCTGGTACGCCGCCGACCCCGAAGCCTATAGCGGCGACGATGCGCAGGCCAAGGCCGACGCCGCGGGGCTGAAAGTCATGGGGCAGGATTTAAGTGCCGCGTGCTGGCAGGCCGGAATGGGCAGCAAACCGGGCACTGACCCTACCGCTCAGCTGAAAAGCTGCACTCAGACCTGGCAAGTGACCCAGAAAGAAAAAACCTGCGAACTGTTCTACACCTCGATTCGCAACCTGACGCCTGAGCAAGCGGTGGCCAAATGCTCGACAGCGCCGGTCAAATCCGAGCTGAAACAGCTGCAGACCCCGGCCCTTATGACCTCCGCATCTGCCCCACACTTGTAAAACGAAGGAAGTCTTTCCCGCGTGAGCCATGGCTGACGCGGGAAAGAGCTTTTCTCGACTGTCATATCTGACAGTAGACCGGTTATCTCATTTGCGAGAGGCTTGTGTCGTATCCACGTGCTGCAGAGCTGACAGGATGTCAGCAGACGGAGGTCGTAGCACCCAACTGACAAGGATTGTTATGAGACGCCATGCCGAACAAGGACTACCACCGCCGTCATCAAATGGCATCTATCCGTTTGTAGAGTTGCCCCTTCGCCTTGGATTCCCCTCCAAAGACGACTTTGAAATCATCTACAACGCTGAGGGATCGGCAATGGCGGTCGCGGCACTGCGCGAGTTCCCCCGCATCAGCCGAATCTGCCGGGTTTCCGGACATCTATTGCCCTATCGCTGCCGACACACCCGGCAGTTGGCGCCGGGAATCCATGTCTACGATCCGTGCTTCAGTGGTCTGCTGAGTCACTCCTGCGACCCCAACGTCTTTCTCGATATGAGCGAGCTGTGGTTATGGGCGCTCAAAGACATCAAAAAGGGTGACCGACTGACGATGGATTTCGCCGCGACAGAAGACAAGCTGCTGCGGCAGTTCGCCTGCCGCTGCGGTTGTCCTTGCTGCCGTGGCTGGATCATCGGCTACGACGAGTCACCGAATGCCAATGGAGAACAGTTCTTTCAACACTGGCGTCGGCGAAGTCTCATCTGAATGGCTTTTACAGTGCCTCGACCGGGCGCAAACGGTACTGCGGCGGCAACTGCTCGAAACCGCTGATGGTGGCGTTCAGGCTCTTCCAGCGACCGTCCTTGATGCCATAGATGCAGCCGTGGATCGACAGGCTCTGCCCGCGGTGCCAGGCATTTTGCACAATGCTGGTGTGACCGACGTTGGCCACCTGCTGGATCACATTGAGCTCACAGAGGCGGTCGACCCGCTCTTCTTCGGTGGGCAACTTGGCCAGTTCGTCGCGTTTTTCATAGTAGAGATCACGAATCGAGCGCAACCAGCCGTCGATCAGGCCCAACTGACGATCCTGCATCGAGGCGCGTACACCGCCGCAGCCGTAGTGGCCGGTCACCAGGATGTGTTTGACCTTGAGTACATCCACCGCATACTGAATCACCGACAGGCAGTTGAGGTCGGTGTGCAGCACCACGTTGGCCACGTTGCGGTGCACGAACAGATCACCCGGCAGCATGCCGACGATTTCGTTGGCTGGCACGCGTGCGTCTGAACAGCCGATCCACAGGTATTCCGGGGTTTGCTGACGGGCTAGCTTGGCAAAAAAATCAGGATCTTCGCGGGTGATCGCATCAGCCCAGCGTTCGTTGTTATCAATCAGATCTTGTAAGTCGTTCATGCAATGAAGCCTCGAGAATGATGCACTGCTTTGACAGACAACCGCCCGTCGGGGTCACGCACGAGATGCAGATCCCCCTGATGTCCTGATGTATGTAGCGGCTAGCCGGCGCTCCATGCCCGCGGGAATTCTCGGCAGCCCAGTGGGTCAATTGTAGTAGGGCCTACAGTATGAGGAATTGCCATGACTGATTCACGACGTCCGTTCGATCAGGAGCCACCCGAGCCCATCGACGACGATGAAGACCGCATGGGCTCGGTGCATGAGCTGGATTTCGACGAGGAAGAACCCGGCACCAGAATCGGCGACCTGACACCTGAACACGAGCATGCACAGCAGATGCCCGACGCGCGCGTCCGTAAACCCCGCATGACTGGGGGCTCGACCAATGACAATGACGCCACCGACGATGACTTGACCCCGGAAACCCTGATCCGTGAAGACGGCGCACGGGATGCCCACGAAGCGGGTGAAGACGGCCAGGCGGATTGGGAGTTGCGCATTGTCGACGAGGACGATATCGGTGGGGGCGATGGGCTGGATGAAGAGGAACTGGCACAGCAGGATCCATTGGACGGCAAGCTTTGATCGTTGACGTTCGTGAAGACGCCTTCGCGGGCAAGCCTCGCCCGCGAAGGCTTTAGAAACGATCAATCAACCAAGGTGCAAGCCATCACCACCGCATCTTCCCGCCCGCCAACCGCCGGGTAGTAATCCCGCCGACGCCCGATCTCGTTAAACCCATACCGCTCATACAACCGAAATGCCGCCCGGTTGCTGTCACGCACTTCCAGAAAACATTCCCGCGCCTCAGCTTTGTAGGCAATCGACATCAAATGCTCCAGCAGCGTCAAGCCCAGGCCGCGGCCCTGATTTTCCGGTTTGACGGTGATGTTCAGCAGATGCGCCTCATCAAGGATGATCTGCACTACGCCATGACCGACCTGCTGCTGCCCTTCGAACATCAGCCAGATCTGGTACTTGCCCAGGCCATCGAGAAAAATCCCGCGAGTCCAGGGATGGCTGTAGGCTGCGTATTCGATTTTCAGTACAGCGTCCAGGTCCGCCTCGGTCATCGGGCGGAACGATACAGCGTCACTCATTCGATTCTTTCCAACGCGCCATCAGCCGACGCATGGCTTGCCAGACATCAGCCTTACGCTGTGGCTCTTCCATTAATAACTCCAGGCCCGGCAAGGCCCAGACCGACCCCAGGCCTTCGACCTGAAGTTCACGGTTGAAGGATTCGGCGTTGGCCTCACCGGCAAAACGCACCGCCGGCAGGCCGATCAGCCACAGACAGACGCACGGTGCGTCTTCCAGGCGGGCCGACAGAAAACCTTGTACGAAATCCCGAGCCGCTTCCGGCCCTTGGTCCATTGTGCCGCGAGCCAGCAGCGGCCAGCGCACCGGCTCGCCGACGATCTGCGGGCTGTCCGGCAGGCCGGCGGCGCGCAGCATGTCTTTGAGCAACAGATAAGCGGGGTCGCGGGTCTGGAAAGTTTCGCCTGTGGGTAACTCCACCAGCAACAGGCAGCGACCGGCTCGCAGCAATTGCAGAGCGAAACGCGGCGGCGGCACTGGCGCAGCCTTGGCGACGAGCGGTACCTCTTCGCTCTCTTGCGTCGCTTTGCTTGCTGGTTTTCCAGCCGATGGCGTCGGCCGTGGCACCTCGATTTTCACCCGCTCGGCCGGTTTGGCCGCGGGTTCCACGGGCGTCTGCGCCACCGGAGCAGGTGCAACCGGGGCGACGACCGCTGGCTCGGGCATCTCCAGCAGTTCGGGCCGCGATGGCGCAGCAAAGGGCAATTCGGTGCGCGGCAGCCAGTTGACCACCTGCATGGCGGTCAAATAAGCGCGGCGACGGGACTCGATAAGCAAAGGTCGGCCACTTGTGGATAACTAAAGTGCGGTGATTCTACCGCCCTTCGCTCAAGATCGCCCACGCTTGATCGATAGACTTCACCGATAGAAGAAGCGACAGCCCATCCCCAGAGTGAATCGATACGGCTGCGATGAAGTACAATCGCGGCTTTTAATTGCCAACCAGCCGGCCATTCCGATGATCGAACCCAAGCGCGTCTTGCGCGCCCTCGCTGAACACTGGGCACTTCTGGAGCCACTGTGCGAGCACTTCGACCAAGGCACCCTGAGCCTCAACGAACTGCGTTCACAGTTGGCCGCCCAGCAACTGGACAGCACACCGCAGGACATCACCAGCCTGCTGGACGTGTGGATTCGCCTCGACATTCTGGTTCCCGTGGCGAAAAGCCCGAACCGTTTCGAGCTCAACGCGCAGATCCATGACTTCCTCGCTTACCTGCGCCGTGAGCACCGTCTGGGCCTGTGCCTGGAAATCGAAGCCTATCTGCGCCACCTCGAACGCCTGGCCGGTTACATCCAGGACGCCTTCGACATTCGCGACGGCAACGATCTGGCGCGCCAGTTGCGCCTGCTCGACATGCGCGTGCGGGACGTGCTGAAGAAACTCGCCAACGACGAACAGGCCTTGGTGGCCGTCGCCGAACGGGCCAAGACCAGCGACCGGCAGATTCCGCTGCGTCAGCGTTATGCTGAAGTGCTGGCGACCTGGGACGAATACGTCGAACCGATGATTCAGCTGGTGAATGCCGACGGCGCCTTCGAACAAGGCGTGCGCAAGGTTGAGAACGTGTTGTTGCGCATGCTCACCGAACAGCAGCGCCTCGGCCATCTGGTCGACGACGACATGCTGCTGCGCACCCACGCGCGCATCCTCGAAATGCAGACCAGCGCCCAGTTGACCCTGCGTCACGCCCGCGAGCTGCTGCTGCCGCTGCGCGAAGAAGCCCGCCGGCACAACGCCGTGACCCGTGGCGCAGCCCTGGCGTTGTCGGCCATTCGTCGTAAAGGCATCGATGCGGTGCCGCAAGCCGCGATGCCGCTGTTCACCCGCCCGCAAAGCACCTTCCTCGGCAGTGCCAGCCAAGTCGAAGCCTATGTCTACGCCCTGGCCCGTTTCGAGCCGAAACCGGCGCGTTTCCCCAAGGCCCACAAGACCCAGAAAGGCGAAGCCCCGCGCGCGCCACGCACGGTTCGGGAAATGCTCGAACGTTGCGAAGATGCCCTGCCAATGCCGGACCTGATGAGCTGGCTGCTGGAGCAGGAGCCGGACGGCGCCACCGACGAATTGCTCTACTGGTTCTCGCGCCTGTCGCGGGAAAAACGCTTCAAGCGCGAGCGTCTGGAACGCCGCGATTACCATACTCACGAGCATCAGGTCAGCCTGCGCTCCTTCGCCCTGCTCTCGGCCCGCGACACCGCCGCCGAGGATTCTGCGAGCACCCCACATGCATCTTGATCTAAACGAACTGTCCCAGCTGGCGCCGATCTTTCGCGAGCTGTTCAAGGGCTACCACGTCAGCCGCCGCGACCCGGAGCTGTACGCCCAACTGTCGAACTTCCAGGACCAGTACCGCACCCTGTTCAAGGCGTTGGGTTTTGAACTGGTGTGCGACACCCGTGGTTTCTACTACTTCGTGCCGGACCTGGCTGCGGCGGCGGTAAACAAAACGGCGCAACGTCTGGCGCTGTTCACCTTCATCCTCGTCGAACACCTGGCCGACCAGGGCCGCGACCCGATCGCCGTGCTCGACGGTGGCAGCCTCGGTCGCGATGAATTGCCATCGTTGCTGGAAAAGTACCGCGACCTGTTTATCCAGGCCGAAGTGCAGACCGTCGAAGAACTCGAAGAAAAAATCATGCGCCGCATGACCCAGCTCGGATTCGCCGGCGAAGAAAACGGTGTCTACCGTTTCCTGCCGCCGATGCACCGCTTCCTCGATGTCTGCCTGTCGGTCCAGCAAGACCGCGACCTGGCCGCCAGCCTGCACAGCGTGCTGCCGTTGCCGGCGCCGGTGCTGATCGACGAAGACAGCGACGAAAAGCTGCTGCAGACCGACGACCCGCTCGATCTCACCGAGTTTGAAGAAGAGAGCGAAGAAGACGCCCTGGCCCGCGCCATTGCCGAAGAACAGGAGACCGACGCATGAGCAAGGAACGCTACGGCATTCGCCGCTTTGCCCTTTTGAACACCGCCGGTTACAGCCTCGGCCTGTTCCCGCTGGAAGAGCCGCTGTCGGTCTACGGCGCGAACAACCTTGGTAAGTCCGCCTCGATCAACGCCTTGCAGTTCCCGATTCTGGCGCGCATGTCGGACATGAGTTTCGGCAAGTACAGCCTGGAACAATCGCGGCGTTTCTACTTCGCCTCGGACACCAGTTACATCCTCGTCGAAGTCTCCCTGCCCCACGGCCCGCACGTGATTGGCGTGGTCGGTCGCGGCCCGGGTGGTGGTTTCGGTCACCAGTTCTTTGCCTACGCCGGCAAACTCGACCTGGCTCATTATCAGAAAGACGACACCTGCCTGCGGCAGAAAGAGCTGTTCACCAATCTTGAGCGCGAAGGCCTGAAAGCCTACGAACTCAAGCCGGATGAACTGCGTCGTTTGCTGGTGGGCGGCCACACCTCGATTCCGCTCGACCTGACGCTGATCCCGCTGCGCTCCACCAGTGAGCAGAGCCTGAAGACCTTCCGCGCCCTGTTCATCAACCTGCTGCACATGCGTGAAATCACCGCGGCCAAGCTCAAGCAGCTGTTCCTCGATGCCTTCGAACACAGCCTGCGTTCCGGCAGTGTCGATTACATCGCCGCGTGCGAAGAAGCGTTCCGCGATGTCCGCCGCATGGAGCAGGACTACAACTCGCTGGTCGCGGCCGGTCCCTTGGTCGAAGCCTTGGCCAACGGCGTGAAACAGCGGGATATCCTGCGCGGCAAACTGCATCGCCTGTCGCCGCTGCTCGATTCCCTGCTCGGCACCTGGTCGGACTACGCCAGTGCTCGCAAGGAAGAACTGACGATTCAGGCCGAGCACTACCGCAACGAGCAGGACGCCCTGCAAAACGATCAACGCGGTGGCACTCAAGAGCTGATGCGCCTGGAGCGGGAAATCACCGGCATCCAGCGCTGGCTCGGCGAATTGTCGGTGCTCAAGCATCGCTTCGCCCTGGTCGATGACGTCAAAGTCCTCGAACAGCAATTGCTCGCCGCCAAGGACGCGCACGATGAACTGGCCGGTGCGCTGGCCCAGTCGCGGCAGTTTTCGGCCGAAGACCTGGAAGAGCGTCTGCGGGATCTGGAAAAACGCCTGAAATCGGTGAAGCAACAACTCGATCACGCTGACAACAACAGCTATGCCCGTCTGCGCGAAGAGTTCTCGCAGCAGGACGTCGAGCGCCTGATGCGGCTGTTCAACAGCGCGCTGTTCAGCCTGCCGTTGGGCGAACACGGCATTGCGCTGGATGAGGACGGTGAATGGGTCAAATCCATGGAGCTGATCCTCGATGGCTTCAAAGGCGAGCGCTTCGAAGTGCCGGGCCTGTCCATCGACCTGTCGCACATCGAGCCACCGGCCCTGCAAGCCTTGGCCGACCGTGCGGCACTGCGCGATCAGAAAGAGCGTCTGGACAAAGAACTCAAGCAACTGAAAACCCAGCAAGCCGTAGCAGCCGACCGTGCGGCCAGCAAGACCCAGACCGAGGCGCTGTACCAACAGGTGCTGGATGCGCAGAAAGCCCTGGAAGACTTCCGCCGCGCGCAAACCCTGAGCGCCGAAGAAGGCGACAAGCTTGAGCAATTGGCGCAGATGGAAGCCGCCCAGGACGAGTTGAAACGCTCCAGCGATGCCTTCACCGAACGCGTCCAGCAACTGTCGGCCAAGCTGCAATTGGTCGGCCGGCAGATCGGTGACATGGAAGCCAAGCAACGCACCCTCGACGATGCCCTGCGCCGCCGTCAGCTGTTGCCGGCCGACCTGCCGTTCGGCACGCCGTTCATGGACCCGGTCGACGACTCCATGGACAACCTGCTGCCATTGCTCAATGACTATCAGGACAGCTGGCAAGGCCTGCTGCGGGCCGACGGGCAGATCGACGCGCTCTACGCGCAGGTTCGCCTCAAGGGCGTGGCCAAGTTCGACAGCGAAGACGATATGGAACGTCGCCTGCAACTGCTGATCAACGCGTACGCACACCGCACCGATGAAGCCCTGACCCTCGGCAAGGCGCGTCGCGCGGCGGTTACCGACATCGCCCGGACCCTGCGCAACATCCGCAGCGACTACGACAGCCTCGAACATCAACTGGCGCTGTTCAACCGTGAGATCAACAAACGTCAGGTCTCCAACCTGCAGAGTTTCCGTATCGTGCTCGCGCCGAACAAGGAAGCGCTCAAGCACATTGACCAGATCATCCACAGCGCCGGTCAGTACGAAGAAGGCGAAACCCTCTCCGTCTTCGACTTGAGCCAAAGCGCCGAGCAGGACAACAAGAACGAAGAAGCCAAGGAATACCTGGCACGGCTGGTGGCGGCCAACCACAACCAGCTCGGTCTCAAGGATCTGTTCGAACTGGCGTTCGAGATCACCAAGGTCAATGGCCAACCGGTGATCCACACCGACATCGACGGCGCGGCGTCCAACGGCACCACCATGACCATCAAGGCGCTGACCAACATGTACTTGTTGCTGCACTTGATGGACCGCGACCAGGCCGGTCGCGTGCGCCTGCCGTACTACCTCGACGAGGCAGCAGACATCGACGAGAAGAACCAGGCAGCGCTGTTGGAAACCAGCCTGCAACTGGGCTTCGTGCCGATCCTGGCGAGTGTGAAGCCGCAAGTCTGCGCCAGCGTCGCCATCGACCTGGAAGGCGGCAGCGGCCCGAACGGTATCTACATCGACGAGGCGGACTGGAAGTTCATCCGTCGTCACGATGAAGTGAAAGCAACCGTTAACATCCAGGCGGACGAACCGGAGCTGGATGCGGTCTGACGCCTGAATCGAAGCCAATGAAAAGGCCGCGATCCAATATGGATCGCGGCCTTTTTATTTATGGGTACATTCTTGAAACCTTCAGTCAGTTCCAAGGCCCCTTCGCGGACAAGCCCGCAATGAACGATAACGCTGTCTTACGTGATCGGCGCCGGGTTGAACAAGGTGATGTCGTTATGCAGCTTGTGCTGCTCCGCCCACGTCTGTTTCTTGCCGCTGGCCACGTCCAGGTAGTAGTGGAACAACTCCCAGCCGAGGTCTTCGATCGACGCCCGCCCGGTGGCAATCCGCCCGGCATCGATGTCGATCAGGTCCGGCCAGCGCTGCGCCAGTTCTGTGCGAGTCGAGACCTTCACCACTGGCGCCATCGCCAATCCATAAGGCGTACCACGCCCGGTGGTGAACACATGCAGGTTCATCCCCGCCGCCAACTGCAACGTCCCGCAGACAAAATCACTGGCCGGGGTCGCACAGAAAATCAGCCCTTTGCGCTTGAACCGTTCCCCAGGGCCAAGCACCCCGTTGATCGCGCTGCTGCCGGATTTGACGATCGAGCCCAAGGACTTCTCGACAATGTTCGACAACCCGCCCTTCTTGTTCCCCGGCGTGGTGTTGGCGCTGCGATCCGCTTCGCCCTTGGCCAGGTAACGGTCGTACCAGTCCATTTCCCGCACCAGCTCCTGAGCGACTTCTTCGGTTTCCGCCCGGGACGTCAGCAGGTAAATCGCATCGCGCACTTCGGTGACTTCGGAAAACATCACCGTCGCACCAGCCCGCAGTAACAGGTCCGAGGCATAGCCCAGGGCCGGGTTGGCGGTGATCCCGGAGAACGCATCGCTGCCGCCGCACTGCATGCCGAGGATCAGCTCGGACGCAGGCACGGTTTCCCGGCGGCGTTGATCGAGCTTCTTCAAACGGGTTTCGGCCAGCGCCATGATCTGCTCGATCATCTCGGTGAAACCGTGACTGGAATCCTGCAAGCGATACAACCACGGCTCGCTCAAATCTACCGAGCTATCGTTCTCATGCATCACCTGCCCGGCCTGCAATTTCTCGCAGCCCAGGCTGATTACCAGCGCCTCGCCCCCCAGGTTCGGGTTGCGCGCCAGATTGCGCACGGTGCGGATCGGGATGTACGCGTCGGTGGCGGTGATCGCCACGCCACAGCCGTAACTGTGGGTCAGCGCCACCACGTCATCGACGTTCGGGTACTTGGGCAGCAACTCGTCCTTGATGCGTTTTACCGCGTGATCCAGCACGCCGGTGACGCACTGCACGGTGGTGGTGATGCCGAGAATGTTGCGCGTGCCGACGGTGCCGTCGGCGTTGCGATAGCCCTCGAAGGTGAAGCCTTCCAGCGGTGCCTGCGCGGCCGGCACTTCGGTGGATAGCGGCAAGCTGTCCAGCGGTGGCGCGGTGGGCATGCGCAGTTGATCTTCCTTGACCCAACTGCCGCGAGGAATCGGCTGCAACGCGTAGCCGATCGTCTGGCCGTATCGAATCACCTGGCCGCCCTCGGGAATGTCCTCGAGGGTGACCTTGTGGCTCTGCGGCACGAAATCCACGGTGACCAGGCCATCGGGGAATTCGGTGCCGGCCGGTACGCCCTGATCGTTGACCACGATCACCACATTGTCCCGCTCGTGCAGGCGGATGTAGCGCGGCGAGTCGGAATGTTCAATCAACTGCATGACGCCGCTCCTCAGGAATGCGCTTCAGATAACTTGTTGTTCGTTTCAGGACCGCTGACTGGCGGCTCTTTGAGTACCACACGTTTGATCGGGCCAACGATCACCAGGTAGCTGAATACCGCGACCAGCGCGTTGCAACCGACGAACACCAGCGCCCATTTGAAGGAGCCGGTGGAGCTGATGATGTAACCGATGACAATCGGCGTGGTGATCGACGCAATGTTGCCGAACATGTTGAACAGGCCACCACTCAAACCGGCGATCTGTTTCGGCGAGGTATCGGACACCACCGCCCAGCCCAATGCGCCCACACCTTTGCCGAAGAAGGCCAGGGCCATGAAGCCGACCACCATCCATTCGATATCGACATAGTTGCAAGCCACGATGCTGCTGGAAACCAGCAGACCGGCGATGATCGGCGCCTTGCGGGCGAAGGTCAGCGAGTGGCCCTTGCGCAGCAGATAGTCAGAAATCACTCCGCCGAGCACGCCACCGATAAACCCGCAGATTGCCGGCAACGAGGCAATGAAACCGGCCTTGAGGATGGTCATGCCGCGTTCTTGCACCAGGTACACCGGGAACCAGGTCAGGAAGAAGTAGGTGATGCCGTTGATGCAGTACTGGCCCAGGTACACGCCGAGCATCATGCGGTTGGTCAGCAACTGGCGGATGTAGTCCCACTTCGGACCGTCGACCTTTTTACCTTTACCTTTGTCCTGGTCCATGTCGACCATGCCGCCGTTGTCGGCGATGTGCTTGAACTCGGCGTCGTTAATCATCGGGTGCTGGCGCGGACTGTGGATAACTTTCAGCCAGATCCCCGAGAAGATGATGCCGATCACGCCCATGACGATGAACACGTGCTGCCAGCCGAAGCTGTAGACGATCCAGCCCATCAGCGGCGCAAACAGTACGGTGGCGAAGTATTGCGCCGAGTTGAAGATCGCCGAGGCGGTGCCGCGTTCTGCGGTCGGGAACCACGCCGCTACGATGCGTGCGTTGCCGGGGAAGGATGGCGCTTCGGCCAGGCCCACCAGAAAGCGCAGCATGAACAGCGCGACGACGGCGGTGGAAAGCCCGAACTCACCGACATAGCCTTGCAGTACGGTGAACAGCGACCAGGTAAAGATGCTCAGGGCATAGACTTTTTTCGAACCGAACCGGTCCAGCAACCAGCCACCGGGAATTTGCCCGGCCACGTAGGCCCAACCGAATGCGGAGAAGATATAACCGAGAGTGACCGCGTCGATGCCGAGGTCTTTTTGCAGGCTGGAGCCTGCGATCGCGATGGTCGCCCGGTCGGCGTAGTTGATCGTGGTCACCAGAAACAGCATGAGCAAAATCAAATAGCGGACGTGAGTCGGCTTGGTCGATTGCATTGTAGATGTACTCCCACTGATTATTTTTATGCGGGTAATAACGATTTATTTGTAGGCGCCGGCTTTTATGGGAGCCGGCGCCTACAGGTATTGCGGTGTATCAGGAACCGATGTAGGCAGTTTTTACGACCGTGTAGAACTCTTGCGCATAGCGACCTTGCTCACGTGAACCATAGGATGAACCTTTACGCCCACCGAACGGAACGTGGTAATCCACACCGGCGGTCGGCAGGTTGACCATCACCATCCCGGCCTGGGAATGGCGCTTGAAGTGGTTGGCGTACTTCAGCGACGTAGTGGCGATACCCGCCGACAGGCCGAACTCGGTGTCGTTGGCCATTTCCAGTGCAGCGTCGTAATCCGCTACGCGAACGATGTTGGCCACCGGGCCGAAGATCTCTTCGCGGCTGATGCGCATCGCAGCTTCGCTGTCGGCAAACAGCGTCGGGGCGAGGAAGTAACCCTCGGTGTCGCACGTCACCAGACCACCGCCGCTGACCAGACGCGCACCTTCGGACTGGCCGATGTCGATGTACTTCAGGTCCTGTTCCAACTGCGCTTGCGAGACCACAGGGCCGATGTCGGTGCCGGACTTCAACGCATGACCGACCTTGATCGACTTCATGCGCTCAGCCATGGCTTCGACGAATTTGTCGTGAATCCCGGCGGTGACGATAAGACGGCTCGACGCGGTGCAACGCTGGCCGGTGGAGTAGAACGCGCTCTGCACCGACAGTTCGACCGCTTGCTTGAGGTCGGCATCGTCGAGAATGATCTGCGGGTTCTTGCCGCCCATCTCCAGCTGCACCTTGGCCTGGCGCGACACGCAATTGACCGCGATCTGCCGGCCCACGCCGACCGAACCGGTGAAGCTGATGCCATCGACTTTCGGGCTGTTGACGAGCGCCTCGCCGACTACTCGCCCGCTGCCCATCACCAGGTTGAACACGCCGGCCGGGAAACCGGCGCGGGAGATGATTTCCGCCAGCGCCCAGGCACAGCCCGGCACCAGATCGGCAGGTTTCAGCACCACGCAGTTGCCGTAAGCCAAAGCCGGAGCGATTTTCCACGCCGGGATCGCGATCGGAAAGTTCCATGGCGTGATCAGGCCGACCACGCCCAGCGCTTCGCGAGTGACTTCGACATTGACGCCCGGACGCACCGACGGCACGTAGTCACCGGACAGACGCAGGCATTCACCGGCGAAGAACTTGAAGATGTTGCCGGCGCGGGTCACTTCGCCGATGGCTTCGGGCAGGGTCTTGCCCTCTTCCCGGGCCAGCAACGTGCCGAGCTCTTCGCGACGGGCGAGGATCTCGCTGCCGACTTTATCCAGCGCATCGTGCCGAGCCTGAATACCGGAAGTGGACCATGCCGGAAACGCAGCGCGGGCGGCGTCGATGGCGGCGTGGACCTGCGCCAGATCAGCCTTGGCATAGTCGCCGAGGGTATCGCTCAGCTCGGACGGGTTGATGTTGGCGCAGTAATCACTGCCCGTCACCCATTCACCGTTGATGTAGTTATCAAAACGCTTTGCATCTGCCACAACAAATCTCCTCACGCAAAAAGCCGCTGATCGCTCAGCGGCCCTGGTTTTATCGAGTGTTACTGCGCGCCCTGCTTGTCGATCAGCGCGGCGAGCATTTCGTACTCTTCGCCCGTCAGATCGGTCAGCGGTGCACGCACCGGGCCTGCGTCATAGCCGGCAATTTTTGCCCCGGCCTTGACGATGCTCACCGCGTAACCGGCCTTGCGGTTGCGGATATCCAGGTACGGCAGGAAGAAGTCATCAATGATCTTGCCGACGGTGGCGTGATCTTCGCGAGCAATGGCGTGGTAGAAATCCATCGCGGTTTTCGGGATGAAGTTGAACACCGCCGAGGAATAAACCGGTACGCCCAAAGCCTTGTAGGCCGCGGCGTAGACTTCAGCAGTCGGCAAGCCGCCCAAGTAGCTGAAACGATCGCCGAGACGGCGACGGATCGACACCATCAGCTCGATATCGCCCAGGCCATCCTTGTAGCCGATCAGGTTCGGGCAGCGCTCGGCCAGTCGTTCCAGCAGCGGCGCGGTCAGGCGGCAGACATTGCGGTTGTAAACCACCACGCCGATTTTTACCGATTTGCACACGGCTTCAACGTGCGCGGCAACGCCGTCCTGGCTGGCTTCGGTCAGGTAGTGCGGCAGCAGCAACAGGCCTTTGGCCCCCAGGCGCTCGGCTTCCTGAGCGTATTCGATAGCCTGGCGGGTCGAACCACCGACACCGGCGAGGATTGGCACGCTGCTGGCGCAGGTGTCGACCGCAGTCTTGATGATTTCCGAATATTCGCTGGCCGCCAGAGAGAAGAACTCACCGGTACCGCCTGCGGCGAACAACGCCGAGGCGCCGTATGGGGCCAGCCACTCGAGACGCTTGATGTAGCCCGCGCGATGGAAGTCGCCCTGGGCATTGAAGTCGGTGACCGGGAACGACAGCAAGCCGGAAGAGAGGATGGACTTCAGTTCTTGTGGATTCATTATTCGAACACCCTGGTAGCAACGTTGTGTGAGAAAACCGTTCAGCCTTCGCCGAAGTTGTAGGTCATCGTACAACTTAAAATACAACCGTCAACTGCATTTCATCACTGGGTGGGTATTTTTGTCAGACAACATTGTTGTTTAAAGGGGTGAAAGCGGCGCCTTTCAAGCTTAGGAGGGAGATACGTTGTCGGAAGAGTACCCTCGGGGATTTTTCACTCAACGCCCCAGGATCATTGCCTGCGCGCAGTGTTGAACCTTGAAATGCCTGGTCATGATCGGGTTCGGCAGATCACCGATACGCCCGGTAAAGTGCGACGACTGCCGCGAAGGATCGCGGCAGATCTTTCAAGGAGAGCGATTCAACATGACTTTTGCTATTGCACACCTTCCGCAGTTCCCGGAGCACTCAGCCGATCGGGCAACCATCCAGCTATCGACCCTAAGTGAAGACTTGATCGTCCGCGTGCCGGACCCGAACGATATTCCGCCGAACTGGGATGTCTACCCGATCCTCGGCACAAATACGGAAGAGCCTGACTGGGAGGGCCTCGCAGAGCCTACCGGCGTCTGGGACGACGCCTGCGACGACATGGTAAAACTGACGGGAATTGAACTGCGAATCCCCAAAACAGAACTGGAAAAGTACCTGAACACAGAAGTGGAATTGCGCTACAAACTCGCGGACGAGTCGAGTCTGGAGCCGTGTTCTGAGCCCCTGATACTGTTTATCGAAGCCTGACCCTCATCGTGCCTGATCGTTTACCGGTCAGGCGCTTTTTTGAGTAGAACGATTTCCTGCCACGCACCGTTCAACCTTGCGCCTGCGCCTCTTCATGCGCCTGGCGCAGCCGCTCACGGCTATTGGTCAGGTGCAAGCGCATCGCCGCCCGCGCCGCATCGGAATCCTGCCGGGCAATCGCATCGTAAATCTCTTCGTGTTCACGGCTCAGGCGACTCATGTAGTGCTGCTGGTCGTCATGGGCCAGGCGCGCGGAGTTGAGGCGTGTGCGCGGAATGATGCTGGTGCCCAGGTGGGTCATGATGTCGGTGAAGTAGCGGTTGCCGGTGGCCAGGGCGATTTGCAGGTGGAACTGGAAGTCCGACGCCACGGCATCGCCGGCGTGGGCGGCACTTTCGTTTAAGGCGTCCAGCGCCTCACGCATCGCCGCTAACTGCTCCGGGCTGCGACGTTGCGCGGCAAGGCCGGCGGACTCCACTTCCAGGCTGATGCGCAGTTCCAGAATCGCCAATACATCGAGCAAGGTCACCACGGTCGCCGGGTCGATGCGAAAACCGCTCGGGCTCGGGGTGTCGAGCACGAAGGTGCCGATGCCGTGACGGGTTTCCACTTGCCCTGCTGCCTGCAAACGGGAGATCGCTTCACGCACCACGGTGCGGCTGACGCCATGGGCATTCATGATCGCCGACTCGGTGGGCAATTTGTCGCCACGCTTGAGCTGACCGTCGCGGATCTGCTCGGACAACACCGTCACCAATTCCTGTGCGAGGCTGCGGCGCTTGCGAGGGAGGCGAGGTGCGTCGATCGGGTTTTCCATGGTGAACGTCTGTCTCGAAAAAACGGCTGAAACCGCATCATAGCGCATGCGGGTTGTACGATCACCGTTGACCTGTGGGAGCGTGGCATGCCCGCGATGGCCTTGACGCGGTTTCCTGACGAACCGCGTTATCGTTCATCGCGGGCAAGCCACGCTCCCACAGGTTCAGGCGGTCACGGCCTGGTCCACCAGGTGACCATTCTCGATGCGCACATGCCGTGGATGGAAACGTTTCAGGCTGCTGCGATGGCCGACGCTGACAATGCTCAGCCCCGGCAATTCATCGATCAACGCCTGATACAACGACGCTTCATCCTCTTCGTCCATCGCCGAGGTGGCTTCGTCCATGTACAGCCATTGCGGCGCATACAGCAGCGCACGGGCGAAGGCCAGACGTTGCTGCTCACCCGGCGAAAGCATGCGCTGCCAGTGATTGGCTTCATCCAGACGCGAAACCAGGTGCGGCAAGCGGCTGGTTTCCAGCACGTGGACGTAGCGCTCGTGCGGGTAGGTGTCGCCCGGTTGTGGATAACTCAACGCCTCACGCAGGCTGCCAATCGGCAGATAGGGTTTTTGCGGCAGGAACAGATAACGCGCCGTCGGCAGGCGAATGCTGCCGTGGCCGGCTGGCCAAAGGTGCCCCATCGCTCGCAGCAAGGTCGACTTGCCGCTGCCGGAACGACCGCTGAGCATGACGCGCTCGCCCTCCTCCACGGTCATGTCGGCATTGGTCAGCAAATGACGACCGTCAGCGAGGTCAAGACCAAGGTTATGCACCCGTAGTGCCGAACCCTGATTCTGCACGTCGATGGCCGGCGCGCGCTCTTCGTTGTCGGTCATGGCCTGACGGAAACTCAGCAGACGATCACAGGTGGCGCGCCACTCGGCAAGGTCCTGGTACGCGCTGATGAACCAGCTGAAGTTCTCCTGCACATTGCCGAACGCGGAGTTGATTTGCATCAGCTCACCAAGTTCGATCTTGCCGGCGAAGTAACGCGGCGCAGCGACCATGAATGGAAAGATGATTGCAATCTGGGCATAACCGGCGGTGAAGAAAGTCAGGCGCTTGGACACTTTCATGATGTCCCAGAAGTTGTGCCAAACCAGGCCGAAGCGACTGCTCAGACGACGGTTCTCGTTGGGTTCGCCGTTGTACAGCGCAATGCTCTCCGCATTTTCGCGGACCCGCACCATGGAGAAACGCAAGTCGGCTTCGAAACGTTGCTGGTTGTTGTTGAGGCTGATCAAGCGACGACCGATCACATGCGTCAGCCAGCTGCCGACGGCGGCGTAAACCAGTGCGCACCAGAACATGTAGCCGGGGATCGTGAAGCCAAACACTTCGATGCTGCCCGACACGCCCCACAAAATGATCGAAAACGACACCAGGCTGACGATGTTCCGTATCAGCCCAAGGCCCAGGCCCAAGGTGTTGGTGGTGAACTTATTGAGGTCTTCGGAAATCCGCTGGTCCGGGTTATCGGTGTAACCGCCCTGCTCCAGCTGATAGTAATTCTTGCTGCCTAGCCAGCGGGCGAAGTGCTTTTCGGTGAGCCAGGCTCGCCAGCGAATGGTCAGCATCTGAGTCAGATAAAGCCGATACACCGCGCCAAGAATCGCCACGGAGGCGATGCCGCAGAAATACAGAATCAGCTGCCAGAAGGCTGCTTCGTCCTTCTTTTGCAGGGCGTTATAGAAGTCTTTGTACCAACTGTTGATCCACACCGAAATCGCCACGCTGAACAATGACAGCGCAATCACAGCGATCAACAGCGTCCAGGCCTTGCCCTTCTCTTCGCTGCGCCAGTAAGGCGTGGTCATCGCCCACACTTTGCGAAAAAACTGCCCGCGCACAGCATCGTTGACCGCGGAATATTCAGCGTTCTGATTCATGGATAAGGCTCGATAAAGAAAAGAACACACACGAACCGATCATAGATGATCGGCTCGTGTGATCGCGAGAGCTGGCGATAACCGTTCAGCGCTCGTTCAGCGACGGACCGGACGCTTCTGCAGTTTGCGCTGCAGCGTGCGGCGGTGCATGCCCAGGGCACGGGCGGTGGCGGAGATGTTGCCTTCGTGCTCGGTCAGGACGCGCTGGATGTGCTCCCACTGGAGACGGTCCACGGACATCGGGTTTTCCGGCACCAGGCTGTCGAGGTCGGCGTGCTCGGAGAGCAGCGCGGCCAGCACGTCATCGGCATCCGCCGGTTTGCACAGGTAATTGCAGGCGCCGCGCTTGATTGCCTCGACGGCGGTGGCAATGCTCGAGTAACCGGTGAGGATCACCACGCGCATGTCCGGGTCGAGTTCGAGCAGCTTGGGCAGCAACACCAGGCCTGAATCGCCGTCCATTTTCAGGTCCAGCGCGGCGTAATCAGGGATATCGGCCTGGGCGATGGTCAGGCCCTCTTCGGCGGAACCTGCGGTGCTGACGCGAAAACCACGGCGGGCCATGGCGCGGGCCATCACGCGGGTGAAGGTTGCATCGTCGTCTACCAGCAGCAAATGCGGCAGTTCTTCGCCTTCAACTTGGATCTCGTCACTCATGTTCGTCTCCTCGGGCGACACGGGGCAGGCGCAGCTCGGTGAGCGTGCCGCCTTCCTCATGACTGTAGAGTTTCACTGAGCCGCCGGCGCGTGTCACGCTGGCCTTGCTCAAAAACAGGCCCAGGCCGAAACCTTTGCCCTTGGTGGTAAAAAACGGTTTGCCGATCTGCTCGGCGATAGCCAGCGGTACACCGGCACCATGGTCGCGAATGCTGATGGTCAAGTCTTCGACGGTCCAGTCCAGGGTCACTTGCAAGCCTTCAGGGCAGGCATCGGCGGCGTTGTTCAGCAGGTTCAACAGCGCTTGAGTCAAATCCGGCGGCGGCGCCATGCGCGGCACCGTGCCCTGGCCCAGACGCTGGAAGCGATAACTGGCCTCAGGACGCATCAGGTGCCAGCGGTTGAGCGCTTCGTCGAGCCAGTCGGTGACATCCTGCATCTCCACCGCCATACGACGGTTGGCCTCGGCGGCGCGCACCAGCTGCTGCAAGGTTTCCTTGCACAACTTGACCTGATCCTGCAAAACCTTCAAATCGTCCTGCAACATCGGGTCGGGGTGATCCTGCTGCATCTCTTTGAGCAACACGCTCATGGTCGCCAGCGGCGTGCCCAGTTCATGGGCGGCACCGGCAGCCTGAGTCGCGACGGCCAGCAATTGCTGATCGCGCAGGCCTTCCTCGCGACGGATCGCACGCAGCTCTTCCTGCCGACGCAGCTCTTCAGCCATGCGTGCAGCAAAGAAGGTGATGACGGCGGCGGCCAAGGCAAAACTCAACCACATGCCGTAGATCTGCAGGTTTTCCCGGGCGATGGGGAAGGTTTCCAGCGGGTAGAACCGCGCCAGCAGCAACGTATACAGCGCCAGGGCGATACCCGACAGAATCACCGAATAGCGCCACGGCAGCGTCACGGCGGCGATGGTCAGCGGCACCAGGTAATAAGAGACGAACGGGTTGGTCGAACCACCGGAGAAATACAACAAGGCGCTGTGGATAAACAGGTCGCAGGCCAGTTGCAGGGCGTATTCAAGCTCGGTAACCGGCCACGAAGTGCGCAGGCGCACGGCGGTGAACACACACAACAGCGTCGAACAGCCCAGGGTCATCGCCAGCGGCACCCACGGCAACGGCAGCAGCTGGAGCCAGTAGGCCAGGCCTACGGAGCCGGCCTGGGCGGCGAGCACCAGAATCCGGATGAAAGTCAGCCGCCAGAGGTTCTGGCGAGTGGCGGAAGTCAATTGTACGGGGGCGAGCATGAGCTCTCCTGATGAGCGCTCCAGGCGGATCGCACGGAGTATAACCAAGCCGCGGGCCTGAGAGGCGAAAGTGCGGCAAACGACCACAGGCTCTTTTGTGACGAGTGCCCCTGTGGCGAGGGGGCTTGCCCCCGTTGGACTGCGAAGCAGTCCCAAACCTGCCACCGCGTTTTGATCCTGCATACTGTATCTGCCGAATGGCGACTGCTGCGCAGCCGAACGGGGGCAAGCCCCCTCGCCACAGGATCACCAGCATTCCATCTGTATAGAAGTTGTAACTGTGCGAAACGGACCATTGAAGCTAGAGTCTGATGGTTTCACGCAGGTTCGGACCCTAACCCCTGCGCATCGTCCAAGGAGCTTTTCATGCACACATTGCGCCGCAGCGCCGCCCTTCTTGCCCTAAGCGTTGGCACCGCCGCCAGCCTCCCGGCCCTGGCCGTCGACGAGTTGCATTACAACCAGATCTCCCTGCGCGCCGAAGTCAGCCAGGAAGTGGCCCGCGACCTGATGATCGTGACCCTCTACACCGAAGAACAAAACACCGACCCGGCCAAACTCGCCGCCGACGTCAGCACTACCATGAACAAGGCGCTGGCCCAGGCCAAACAGGTCAAGGACATCACCCTGCGCCAAGGCAGCCGCAACAGCTACCCGATCTACGACACCAAAGGCCAGAAAATCACCGGCTGGCGCGAACGCGCCGAACTGCGCCTGGAAAGCTCGGACTTCGCCGCCCTGTCCAAACTCACCGGCGAATTGCTCACCGACCTGAAAATGGGCGGCATGGACTTCGCCATCGCAACGCCAACCCGCAAAGCCAGCGAAGACGCCCTGCTCAAAGAAGCCGTGACCGCCTTCAAGGCCCGCGCCCAACTGGCCACCGACGCCCTGGGCGGCAAGAGCTACAAAATCGTCAACCTGAACCTCAACAGCAACGGCTATCCACAACCGTACATGCGCGGGCCGATGATGATGAAAGCCGCCGGCATGGATTCGGCACCGGTGACGCCAGAAGTTGAAGCCGGCACCAGCCAGGTCAGCATGACAGCGGATGGGGCGATTGAAGTGTTGATGCCTTGATGCGATAACCCGGACACGAAAACGGCAGGGCGGTGTACACGCGAGTAAACAGGCCGCCTCAGCTGCTTTTGATTTTGCATTTGCGAAAGCCCAGGAGCTAAGAGAAACTCCCTGCCTTTCCAGACTCGATAAGGACGCGAGCATTGAAGTTTGAAAGGGATCAGTTTTCCGGCAACCATGGAATTGTCTTCAACGTATCGCGCTTCACCCTGTCAGCCGGTGAACGGGGTAGCCTCAGAACACTGCATTTTGGTGAAGCGAAAGCCGCCCACTATGAAGTGAGCAATCTGGTGGTAGAGCTCTATGACAAAATGCTCGCCAAGGATTTGCCTTGCCAAATGATGGTCGGGATCTCCAAACCCCTGACCCGGCAACAGGGGGACTTACTCAATGCTCAACGAACAAGTATCGCCAACCTCACCAGTGGTGTTTTCGGGGCAGCGGCAGGTAAATTCATGCCCGGTGCGGCCATCCCGGTGGGATGGGCAGTCCGCGAGTTCACGCTGAGCAAATTGCCGACTTATCACGCCGGCGATGTCATCGTCAGCCTGGATGCACAGGTCAGCGGTGGCATAGGCCCTCAGCACTCAGGATCGTCCATGATCATCAAGACTCAAGGCGGGTGAGATCATGAACGAATATGGCCTGTACGCCGTGGCTTATGCAGTATTCCTGCTGTTGTTCTTCTATCTGAAATCCTATGGCCTCAGAAAATGGCTGGGCATCACCCTGTTCGCTCTGGGGTTTTCGAGTATTTTTATGCTGCCGCCTTTCATCGCCGGCTTCGATCTGGGCATCGTTTCAACCAATGCTATCGCCCTCGGGGCTGCGCTGTTTTTTAGTCGGGCCCGGTATACGGCGTGAGCCACGCGCTCATTCAAGCAACGTGAAACGGATTAACTTCACCCACAACGCCCGCCTGACACCGCTTTGCGTAGGAGCTGCCGAAGGCTGCGATCTTTTGACGTTGATTTTTAAGATCAAAAGATCACAGCCTTCGGCAGCTCCTACAGTCCGCCATCAACGCAAAGACCGGCAGACTATGCCCGGATAGAGGGGTCCCCCTCAAAAAACGATATTTCCGCCCTCCCCGCCAACAACGCTACTCTCAGGAAAATATCGCTGCTCAAATCCCGGGGACTCCATGGAAAGAACCACCGTCAAACCACTTCTGCTCGCACTCGCCCTCGCCACAACCGCATCACTCGCACAAACCGCCCAAGCCGCCACCACCCTGGTCTACTGCTCCGAAGCCAGCCCTGCCGGATTCGACCCCAGCCAATACACCAGCGGCACCGACTTCGACGCCTCCGCCGAAACCGTCTTCAACCGCCTCACCCAATTCAAACGCGGCGGCACCGAAATCGAACCCGGCCTGGCAACAAAATGGGACGTATCCGAGGACGGCCTCACCTACACCTTCCACCTGCGCGACGGCGTGAAATTCCACACCACCGACTACTTCACCCCCACCCGCGACTTCAACGCCGACGACGTGCTGTTCACCTTCCAGCGCCTGCTCGACCCGGACAACGCCTTCCGCAAGGCCTACCCCGCCGAGTCGCCGTACTTCACCGACATGGGCCTGAACACCACGATCAAAAGCATCGACAAGATCGACGACCACACCGTGCGCTTCAGCCTGAACAACGTCGACGCCGCATTCGTGCAAAACCTCGCCATGAGCTTCGCCTCGGTGCAATCCGCCGAATACGCCGCCCAACTGTTAAAGGAAGGCAAATCCGCCGATCTCAACCAGAAACCCGTCGGCACCGGCCCATTCGTGTTCAAGCGCTACCAAAAGGACTCGCAAATCCGCTACACCGCCAACAAGGCCTACTGGAAACCCGAGGACGTGAAACTCGACAACCTGATTTTCTCGATCACCCCGGACGCCGCCGTGCGCTTGCAAAAACTCAAGGCCGGCGAGTGCCAGGTCAGCGGCTACCCACGCCCGGCAGACATCGAAGTGATGGAGCAAGACCCTAATCTGAGGGTGCTCAAGCAAGCCGGTTTCAACCTCGGCTTCCTTGCCTACAACGTGACCCACCCACCGCTGGACCAGCTCAAGGTGCGTCAGGCGCTGGACATGGCCATCGACAAGCCGGCGATCATCAAGGCTGTCTACCAGAGTGCCGGGCAACTGGCGCAAAACGCCTTGCCACCGGCGCAATGGTCGTATGACCCGAGCATCAAGGACGCCCCGCACGACCCGACCAAAGCCCGCGCGCTACTGAAAGAAGCGGGAGTTGCTCCCGGCACCACAATTAATCTGTGGGCCATGACCGTGCAGCGCGCCTCCAACCCCAATGCGCGGATGTCGGCACAGATGATCCAGCAGGATTGGGAGAAAGTCGGGATCAAGGCCAACATCGTCAGCTATGAATGGGGCGAGTACATCAAGCGCGCCAAGAACGGTGAGCATGACGCAATGATCTACGGCTGGACCGGCGACAACGGTGACCCGGATAACTGGCTCGGCGTGCTCTACAGCTGCGCTGCGGTGAAAGGTAGCAACTACGCCAAATGGTGTGACCCGGTCTACGACAAACTGGTGCAGCAAGCCAAGGTGTCCACGGACAAACAACAGCGGGTCAAACTGTACCAACAGGCCCAGCAAATCCTTAAACAACAAGTACCTATCACACCCATTGCCAACTCGACGGTGTTCCAGCCACTGCGCAAGGAAGTCACCGACTTCAAGATCAGTCCGTTTGGCCTCACACCGTTCTATGGCGTGGGTATAAATAAGTAACACCAGGCTCCAACCGGGTGCGTCAACCGCCCCGGTCGCCCCTTATCGGTGCACGACTTGCACCGTAAAAAACCTGCGCAAACGGTCAAATACATCAGTTTTTACACATATGCGACATTAAGGTACGTTCGTGCCACTCTTTAGGACTTGTGGCCATTCCGGATCTTGCATTGGGTACGGCCCCTGCATAAGTATCCGCAGGTCGACTCACGAGGTCGTCCTCTAATCCAAAAATGACAACAAATCATGAGGCCACCATGCTTAAACACGCGGTCATTCCGTTTTTAGTCGGCGCAAGCCTGTTAGCCAGTGCACCTTTCGCCCAAGCGGCGTCTAACCTGGTGTTCTGCTCCGAAGGAAGCCCGGCCGGTTTCGACCCAGGTCAGTACACCACCGGAACCGACTTCGACGCCTCTGCAGAAACCATGTTCAACCGCCTGACCCAGTTCGAGCGCGGCGGCACCGCTGTGATTCCTGGCCTGGCGACCAAGTGGGACATTTCCAGTGACGGCCTGACTTACACTTTCCACCTGCGTGAAGGCGTCAAGTTCCACACCACCCCGTATTTCAAGCCGACGCGTGAGTTCAACGCCGACGACGTGCTGTTCACCTTCAATCGCATGATTAACAAGGATGACCCGTTCCGTAAGGCGTACCCGACCGAATTCCCGTACTTCACCGACATGGGGATGGATACCAACATCACCAAGATCGATAAAGTCGACGACCACACCGTCAAGTTCACCCTCAAAGACGTAGACGCCGCGTTCATCCAGAACATGGCCATGAGCTTCGCCTCGATCCAGTCCGCCGAGTACGCTGCCCAGCTGCTCAAGGAAGGCAAGGCTGCCGACATCAACCAGAAACCGATCGGCACCGGCCCGTTCGTGTTCAAGAGCTACCAGAAAGACTCCAACATCCGCTACACCGGGAACAAGGACTACTGGAAGCCTGATGACGTGAAGATCGACAACCTGATCTTCGCCATCACCACCGACCCGTCGGTACGCATCCAGAAGCTGAAGAAGAACGAGTGCCAGATCACTCTGTTCCCGCGTCCAGCCGACCTGAAGGCGCTCAAAGAAGATAAAACTTTGAAGATGCCTGAGCAGGCTGGTTTCAACCTGGGCTACATCGCCTATAACGTGATGGACAAGGTCAAGGGCAGCAACGAGCCGAACCCGCTGGCCGACCTGCGAGTTCGTCAGGCGCTGGACATGGCCGTCAACAAGCCGCAGATCATCGACTCGGTTTATCAGGGCGCAGGCCAACTGGCCGTCAACGCCATGCCGCCGACCCAATGGTCCTACGACACCACCATCAAGGATGCCAAGTACGATCCTGAGAAAGCCAAGCAGCTGCTCAAGGAAGCCGGCGTCAAGGAAGGCACCGAAATCGTTCTGTGGGCGATGCCGGTACAGCGTCCGTACAACCCGAACGCCAAGCTGATGGCTGAAATGCTGCAGTCCGACTGGAAGAAGATCGGCCTGAACGTGAAGATCACCAGCTACGAATGGGGCGAGTACATCAAGCGCTCCAAAGGCGGCGAGAACCAGGCGATGATCATCGGCTGGAGCGGCGACAATGGTGATCCGGACAACTGGCTCAACGTGCTGTTCGGCTGCGACTCGCTGAGTGGCAACAACTTCTCCAAATGGTGCGACAAGAAATTCGACGGCCTCGTCAAGGAAGCCAAACGCACCACCGATCAGGCCAAGCGCACCGAACTGTACAAACAGGCGCAACACGTCCTCAAAGATGCTGTTCCAATGACACCTATCGCTCACTCGACGGTGTTCCAACCCATGCGCGCCAACGTGCAGGACTTCAAGATCAGCCCATTTGGCTTGAACTCCTTCTACGGCGTCAGCGTCAGCAAATAAGAAAAGGCAGCGGCGACGTTTTCAGTGTCGCCGCTGCTTTTTTCTGCCGAGAAGCTAGGAATTTGCCTACATCCAAATCCGCTGTCTGACGCAGCCAGGGGTTAGGACGCGTTGCCTTTTCCTACGAGTCTTTAGGACTCAGCGCATTTACTGCCAGACCCACGGCACCTACCGTCGGGTTCTGACCAGTGACTGTGTGGGCTATCGGTTTGCTGCCCGTATTGGTTTGAGCTCAATGCCGCCACAACGTCCCCGGACGGGATCGCGGCGCATTGAATAACACTACAAAAAGAGGGAGCGTCATGCGCCATTCCTTGGTTTTATCCGCATTGCTGGGCACCGGCCTGCTGGCCGCCACTTCCATCAGCCAGGCCGCCAATAACAGCCTGGTGTTCTGCTCCGAAGGCAGCCCCGCCGGTTTCGACACCGCGCAGTACACCACTGCGACCGATAACGACGCCGCCGAGCCGCTGTACAACCGTTTGGCAGAGTTTGAAAAAGGCGCCACCAATGTCGTGCCAGGCCTGGCAACCCGCTGGGATATTTCCGAGGACGGACTCAAATACACGTTTCATCTGCGTGAAGGGGTGAAGTTTCACACGACCAAATACTTCACGCCGACTCGCGATTTCAACGCCGACGACGTGCTGTTCACGTTTAATCGCATGCTCGATCCGCAGCACCCGTTCCGTAAGGCTTATCCGACCGAGTTCCCGTATTTCAACGGGATGAGCCTGAACAAGAATATTGCCAAGGTCGAAAAGACCGGGCCGCTGACCGTGGTGATGACGCTCAACAACGTCGACGCCGCGTTCATCCAGAACATCGCCATGAGCTTCGCCGCCATCCTTTCGGCCGAATACGCCGACCAGTTGCTGGCGGCCGGCAAGCCGAGCGAGATCAACCAGAAGCCGATCGGCACCGGGCCGTTCGTGTTCAAGAGCTACCAGAAAGACTCCAACATCCGTTACAGCGGCAACAAACAGTACTGGGACCCGAGCCGGGTCAAGCTCGACAACCTGATTTTTGCCATCAACACCGACGCCTCGGTGCGCGTGCAGAAGCTCAAGGCCAACGAATGCCAGATCACCCTGCACCCGCGCCCCGCCGACGTGACCGCACTGAAGAATGATCCGAAACTGCAGCTGATCGAGAAACCCGGCTTCAACCTTGGCTACATTGCCTATAACGTCCGGCACAAGCCTTTCGACCAGCTCGAAGTGCGCCAGGCGCTGGACATGGCGGTGAACAAGCAAGGCATTCTCAACGCCGTCTATCAAGGTGCCGGTCAACTGGCGGTCAATGCCATGCCACCGACCCAGTGGTCCTATGACGACACCATAAAGGACGCCTCCTACAACCCGGAAAAAGCCAAGGAACTGCTCAAGGCTGCCGGCGTGAAGGAAGGCACCGAAATCACTCTCTGGGCCATGCCGGTCCAGCGTCCGTACAACCCCAACGCCAAACTGATGGCCGAAATGCTCCAGGCGGACTGGGCGAAGATCGGCCTCAAGGTCAAGATCGTCAGCTACGAATGGGGCGAGTACATCAAGCGCACCAAGAACGGCGAGCACGACATCAGCCTGATCGGCTGGACCGGTGACAACGGTGACCCGGACAACTGGCTCGGCACGCTCTATAGCTGCGATGCCATTGGCGGCAACAACTACTCCATGTGGTGTGATCCGGCCTACGACAAGCTGATCAAGCGGGCCAAGGTCGTCACCGATCGCGACCAGCGCACCGTGCTCTACAAACAGGCGCAGCAGTACCTCAAGCAGCAGGTGCCGATCACGCCGGTCGCCCACTCGATGGTCAACCAGCCGTTGAGCGCCAAAGTCGAAGGGTTCAAGGTCAGCCCCTTCGGTCGCAACGTGTTCTCGGGCGTCAGTATCGACCAATAACCAATTAGCCAGAAACGCTGGGGGGGCGGATTCCGCCCTCACGCAAGCGTATTGCCGTAATTCGTCAAATCGGCCTGCAGCAAACGTTTGCGAAGCCTGAACGAGTTCTAAACCAAATAGCCGGATCACCAAAAAAGACCGGCATTAAAAAAAGAAAGAAAGGAGCTTCACACATGAAACTGAGCAGCACCGCGTTATTGGCCTTGGCCATCAGCAGCGTGACCGCCACGGCTTACGCAGAATCCCAGAGCCAGGCGTTCACCCCGGTTACCGTGAATGAGAAAAGTGCTCAGAGTGAAGCCACTGGCTTCGTCGAAGGGCAGTCGATCACCGGTAGCACGCGTAACTGGTATGCCAACGAGCAACTGAAACGTGGCGGCACGTTCAGCTACAAGAAAGACGGTGTATCAACCCCGACTGATCGTCGTATCAACTGGGTTCAGGGCACCATCCTCAAGTACAACTCCGGCTTCACTCAAGGCACCGTAGGTTTCAGTACCGAAGTGGCGGCCTACAACGCCATCGCTCTGGATCGTGATCGCAAGGATCTGGCGTCCAACAACGGCGGCGCACCGGGAACCCGTCCTGGCGCGGGCAACAACCGTACCCTGACCGAAGAAGGTGGTGACGCCGTCGGCCAGTGGAGCAAACTGGGCCTGGCCAACGTCAAGGCCCGTGTCTCCAACACTACCCTGACCGCTGGCCGCATGAACTTCAGCAGCCCGATGGTCGATGTCATCGGTAACCGTGCGCTGCCTTCGAGCTTCGAAGGTGTGGCCATCCACAGCGAAGAGCTGAACAACCTGGCTTTCGACCTGGCCACCTTCGATCGCAACTCTCCGCGTACCGAAGAAAGCCAGCGTAAATTCCGCACCGAATACGCCAACGGCATCGTTGAAACCGATCACATCTACACCGGCGGTATCACCTACACCCCATTCGCCAGCCTGACCACCAGCCTTTGGGCGACCCAGGCCGAAGACATCTGGAACCAGTACTACTTCGGCGCCAGTCATGTGCTGGGCGACAGCCAGGTCCTGAGCCTGACCACCGGCCTGAACTACTACAAAACCCAGGAAGAAGGTAAAGCCCTCATAGGCAAAATCGACAACGACACCTACTCCCTGTCGTTCGGCCTGACCCACCAGGCCCACAGCCTGACCTTCTCCTACCAGGAAGTGAACGGTAACGAGTACTTCGACTACCTGCACGAAACCAACGGCATCTACCTGGCCAACTCCCTGCTGTCGGACTTCAACGGCCCGAACGAGAAGTCCTTCCAGATTGCCTACGGTCTGAACATGGCCGAATACGGCGTGCCAGGTCTGAAGTTCAACATCTACCAGGCACGTGGCTGGGGCATCGACGGTACTCACTACACCGGCAATGAAGGCGTAGCAGGCAAGGGTTACGACGGTATCCAGGCCCAGGATGGCGAAACCCATTACGAATACGGTATCGGTGCGACCTACGCCCTGCAGAGCGGCCCGCTGAAGGCCACCACTGTTCGCGCAACCTACACCGCGCACCGTGCCAGCGAAAACCAGGCGGATGGCAGCATCAACGAGTTCCGTCTCGTGACCACCATCCCGTTCAACATTTTGTAAAACGCACGCCGGCGGCTGACTCATGACGAGTCGGCCGTTCGGTTTTTTCCTGTTCAACCGATTGCAGAGGGTTCTTGATGAAAATGCTTCCCCTACGAGCGGCCATCGCTGCCGCATTGCTGAGTGTCGCTGTTGGCGTCTCGGCCAAACCCTTGGTGGTCTGTACCGAAGCCAGCCCGGAAGGCTTCGATATGGCCCAGTACACGACTGCAGTCACAGCCGACGCAGTGGCCGAAACCATCTTCAATCGCCTGGCGGACTTCAAGCCCGGCACCACTGAAGTGATTCCGGCGCTGGCCGAATCCTGGGACATCAGTGAAGACGGCCTGACCTACACGTTCCACCTGCGCAAAGGCGTCAAGTTTCACACCACCGATTACTTCAAGCCGACCCGCGACATGAACGCCGACGACGTGGTCTGGAGCTTCCAGCGTCAGCTGGACCCGAATCACCCATGGCACAAGCTGTCGAGCGTGGGCTTCCCGTACTTTGAGAGCATGGGCTTCAAGGAACTGCTCAAAAGCGTAGAGAAAGTCGACGACAACACGGTCAAGTTCACCCTGACCCGCCGCGAAGCGCCGTTCCTGGCCGACATTGCCATGGCCTTCTCCTCGATCTACTCCGCCGAGTACGCCGATCAACTGCTCAAGGCCAACAAGACCGGCGACCTGAACAACAAACCGGTCGGCACCGGCCCCTTCATCTTCCAGCGTTACGCCAAGGACGCCCAGGTGCGCTTCAAGGCCAACCCGGACTACTTCCGTGGCAAGCCACCGGCTGATGCGCTGGTCCTGGCGATTGCCACCGACAACAACGTGCGCCTGCAAAAGCTCAAGGCCAACGAGTGCCAGATCGCGCTGTATCCAAAACCGGATGACATCCCGAGCATCAAGAAAGACACCAACCTGAAGGTTGATGAGCTGAACGCGATGACCGTCTCCTATGTCGCCATGAACACCTCCCGCAAGTACATGAGCGACGTGCGGGTGCGCAAAGCCATCGACATCGCGTTCGACAAAGAGGCCTATGTCAACGCGCTGTTCGGCAAGGGCAATGCGACGGTGGCGGTCAACCCGTACCCGGACACCCTGCTGGGCTACAACCATAAACTGACCAACCCGCCTCGCGACCTCGACAAGGCTCGTGCCCTGCTCAAGGAAGCCGGGGTACCGGAGGGCACCGTGTTCACCCTGTTCACCCGTAACGGCGGCGGCCCGACCAACCCTAATCCGATGCTCGGCGCACAAATGATGCAGGCAGATCTGGCCAAGGTCGGCATCAAGGTCGATATTCGTGTCATGGAATGGGGCGAGATGCTCAAGCGCGCGAAGAACGGCGAGCACGATATGGTGTCCGCCGGTTGGGCAGGCGATAACGGCGACCCGGATAACTTCCTGACGCCTATGCTCAGTTGTGAGGCCGCCAAGAACGGCGAAAACTACGCTCGCTGGTGCAATGAAAAGTTCCAGGCGCTGATCGACGAAGCACGGGCCAAAGTGAACCCGGCTGAACGCACGGCGCTCTACGAACAGGCCCAGGACGTTTTCAATCAGGACCAGCCATGGATCAGCATGGCGCACACCCGCATGTTCACTGCAATGCGCACCAACGTAGAGGGTTATCACATTAGCCCCCTCACCACTAACAACTTCGCCACCACCCAGGTGAAGTAGATAAGAAACGCCCGGCATCGCTGACCCCAGCGATACCGGGCATGCCTAACCGGCTGATGAGGTACCACACAAGATGTTTAGTTTTATTGCCCGCCGATTGGGGTTACTGATCCCCACGTTCTTCGGCATCACCTTGTTGACTTTCGCGTTGATCCGCATGATTCCTGGCGACCCCGTGGAAGTGATGATGGGCGAACGTCGGGTCGACCCCGAAATGCATGCTCAGGCAATGGAACGCCTAGGTCTGAACAAACCGCTGTATGCCCAATACCTGGATTACATTGGCAAACTGGCCCACGGCGATCTCGGCGAATCCCTGCGTACCCGTGAAAGCGTCTGGACCGAGTTCAGCTCTCTATTCCCCGCGACCCTGGAACTGGCCTCGGCCGCCATGTTGTTCGCCGGCATCCTGGGCCTTCTGGCCGGGGTGATCGCGGCACTCAAGCGAGGGTCCCTGTTCGACCATGGGGTAATGGGTGTCTCCCTGGCGGGATACTCGATGCCGATCTTCTGGTGGGGCCTGATCCTGATCATGTTCTTCTCGGTGAGCCTGGGCTGGACCCCGGTATCCGGGCGGATCGACCTGCTCTACGACATCGAGCCACGCACCGGCTTCATGCTCATCGATACGTTGCTGGCCGATGACGTCGGAGCGTTCTTCGATGCCCTGCATCACCTGATCCTGCCAGCCATCGTGCTCGGCACCATCCCGCTGGCGGTGATTGCGCGGATGACCCGTTCGTCGATGCTCGAAGTGCTGCGTGAAGACTACATCCGCACCGCCCGCGCCAAAGGCCTGTCGCCATCGCGCGTGGTATTCGTGCACGGTCTGCGCAATGCGCTGATTCCGGTACTGACGGTGGTCGGCCTGCAAGTCGGCACGCTGCTGGCCGGCGCGGTCCTGACCGAAACCATCTTCTCCTGGCCCGGCATCGGCAAATGGCTGATCGAAGCCATTGGCGCACGGGACTATCCCGTGGTGCAGAACGGCATCCTGTTAATCGCCTGCCTGGTGATTCTGGTCAACTTCGTAGTGGACATCCTCTACGGCTTTGCCAACCCACGCATCCGTCATCAGCGCTGAGATCAATGACCATGACCACTCTCACTACACCGGTAGCAGTCGATCAAAGCCTGCTGTATCCGTCGCCCTACAAAGAATTCTGGCATGCGTTCTCCAGGAACAAAGGCGCTGTCGCCGGCCTGATGTTCATGCTGCTGGTGATTTTCTGCGCGATCTTCGCCCCATGGGTCGCACCGCATAACCCGAGCGAACAGTACCGCGACTTCCTGCTGACCCCGCCCTCCTGGCTGGAAAGCGGGCATATCCAGTTCCTGCTGGGTACCGATGAACTCGGTCGTGACCTGCTGTCGCGTTTGATTCACGGCTCGCGCCTGTCCCTGCTGATCGGCTTGTCATCGGTGGTGATGTCGCTGATTCCAGGCATCCTGATGGGACTGTTCGCCGGGTTCTTCCCGCGCGTGCTCGGCCCGACCATCATGCGTCTGATGGACATCATGCTGGCCCTGCCGTCCCTGCTGCTGGCGGTGGCAATTGTCGCCATCCTCGGCCCTGGCCTGATCAACACCATTATTGCCATCGCCGTGGTTTCGTTGCCGTCCTATGTTCGTCTGACCCGCGCCGCGGTGATGGGCGAATTGAACCGCGACTACGTGACCGCCGCGCGCCTGGCCGGTGCCGGTCTGCCTCGCCTGATGTTCGTCACCGTGCTGCCCAACTGCATGGCGCCGCTGATTGTTCAGGCCACCTTGAGTTTCTCCTCGGCGATTCTCGATGCCGCGGCACTGGGCTTCCTCGGCCTTGGCGTACAACCGCCAACCCCTGAGTGGGGCACCATGCTGGCTTCGGCTCGCGACTACATCGAACGCGCCTGGTGGGTGGTGAGCTTGCCTGGTTTGACCATTTTGCTCAGCGTGCTGGCAATCAACTTGATGGGCGACGGCCTGCGCGATGCGCTGGACCCGAAACTCAAGAACGCCGCCTGAGGAGATTCAAATGTCACTGTTAGAAATCAAGAATCTCAACGTTCGCTTCGGCGACGCCAACGCCGTTCCGGTGGTCGATGGTCTCGACATATCCGTGGAAAAGGGCGAAGTGCTGGCCATCGTTGGCGAATCGGGTTCCGGCAAGTCCGTGACCATGATGGCGCTGATGGGCCTGATCGAGCGTCCGGGGATCGTCACCGCCGACGCCCTGAATTTCGACGGCAAGAACATGCTCGCGCTCAGCAACCGTCAGCGTCGACAGATCGTCGGCAAAGACCTGGCCATGGTCTTCCAGGACCCGATGACCGCGCTGAACCCGAGCTACACCGTGGGCTTCCAGATTGAAGAAGTGCTGCGCCTGCACCTGAAAATGTCCAGGAAGGACGCTCGCAAGCGCGCCATCGAACTGCTGGAAAAAGTGGAAATCCCCGGCGCCGCCAGCCGTATGGATGCCTACCCGCATCAACTTTCCGGCGGCATGAGCCAGCGTGTTGCAATCGCCATGGCGATTGCCGGCGAACCAAAACTGCTGATCGCCGACGAACCGACCACCGCACTCGACGTAACGATTCAGGCGCAGATCATGGACCTGCTGCTGGCCCTGCAGAAAGAGCAGAACATGGGCCTGGTGCTGATTACTCACGACCTCGCGGTCGTGGCCGAAACCGCCCAGCGCGTGTGCGTGATGTACGCCGGTCAAGCGGTTGAAGTCGGTCAGGTGCCACAACTGTTCGACATTCCGGCGCACCCGTACAGCGAAGCGCTGCTCAAGGCCATTCCAGAACACAGCCTGGGTGCTGCGCGCCTGTCGACGCTACCGGGCATCGTTCCCGGTCGTTACGACCGTCCGCAAGGTTGCCTGCTGTCGCCGCGCTGCCCGTACGTGCAAGACAATTGCCGCACCCAGCGTCCAGCCCTTGACCAGAAAAGCAACAGCCTCGCCCGCTGCTTCTACCCGTTGAACCAGGAGGTGGCGTAATGGCCGTCGTACTTACCGCCCGCAACCTGACCCGTCACTACGAAGTGTCTCGCGGCCTGTTCAAGGGTCATGCGACCGTACGCGCCCTCAACGGTGTGTCGTTCGAACTGGAAGCCGGCAAGACCCTCGCTGTCGTGGGTGAGTCCGGTTGCGGCAAATCCACCCTGGCCCGTGCCCTGACGTTGATCGAAGAGCCATCCTCCGGCTCATTGAAAATCGCCGGGCAGGAAGTCGCCGGCGCCGACAAGGCTCAGCGCAAGCAACTGCGCAAAGATGTGCAGATGGTGTTCCAGAGCCCGTACGCGTCGTTGAATCCACGGCAGAAAATCGGTGATCAACTGGCTGAACCGCTATTGATCAACACCAACCTTTCCGCCGCCGAACGTCGCGAGAAAGTCCAGGCGATGATGAAGCAGGTGGGCTTGCGTCCCGAGCACTACCAGCGCTATCCGCACATGTTCTCCGGCGGTCAGCGCCAGCGGATCGCCCTGGCCCGCGCGATGATGTTGCAGCCGAAAGTGCTGGTGGCGGACGAACCGACCTCGGCGCTGGACGTGTCGATTCAGGCGCAGGTACTCAACCTGTTCATGGATTTGCAGCAAGAGTTCAACACCGCCTACGTGTTCATCTCCCACAACCTGGCGGTGGTACGCCACGTTGCCGATCACGTGATGGTGATGTACCTCGGCCGTCCGGTGGAAATGGGGCCGAAAGAGGACATCTACACCCGTCCCCTGCACCCGTACACCCAGGCGTTGTTGTCGGCGACGCCGACCATTCACCCGGATCCGGACAAGCCGAAAATCAAGATCGTCGGCGAACTGCCAAACCCGCTGAATCCACCGTCCGGCTGCGCCTTCCACAAGCGCTGCCCGTACGCGACCGAGCGCTGTGCCATCGAAGAGCCGGCCCTGCGTCTGCTCGACACACGCCAAGTGGCTTGCCACTACGCCGAGCAATTCCTCGACGGCGCGGCCTGAAAAAAACGCGCCCCGGTGCCGGGGCGCGCTTTTGCTGAGTTAACCAAACCCCTTCTGCCCCGACTGCGCATCAGTCAGGCAGACGGGGTTTTCTTTTGCCTGTCATTCAGGCTCAAGTGTCGTCTTCGTTGCTGTCCGAGTCGTCGGTCGAGTCATCATCGTTCGAGCTACCCGATTCCGATGCGGCGAGCATCAGCTCGCTGTGCACGCCTTGCCCGCTCCAGGCCTGTTCATCATGGTTCGTGCACTCCGCCCACGCCGCTGACGTGCCGAGGGATAGCATCACCAAAACCTTCAGCAGCAACACTATGCGTTGAATAATGCTCATAGCCGATTCCATCCTTTCTTGGGTGAAGCATGGGTGCCGGAATGGCGCAGAGAGAAATTTAGCGCGATTCTCCAGATAGGACGCTAACGAAGGTCGGGAAATGCCGTGAGAAGGGAGATTGGTTTCGAATAATGCCTATAACCAGATCAACTAAGTGATGCGGGCTCGCCGAGCACGGAAGGAAGAACCCTGTTGCGCCCGGACAACCGAGTCGCTTCGGTGCGGTACACAGCCCAGACAATAAAAAGCCCCGAGACTCGCGCATCGGGGCTTTGGGGTTTGCAACTCAGCGCTTAGTGATGCTCACGCGTCGCACGGAATTTCACGTCCGGCCAGCGCTCTTCCATCAGTGCCAGGTTGACCCGGGTCGGGGCCAGGTAGGTCAGGTGACCGCCGCCGTCGAGGGCGAGGTTTTCCACGGCCTTGTTGGTGAATTCCTCAAGCTTCTTCTTGTCGCCGGACTCGATCCAGCGCGCGGAATACACGGTGATCGGCTCGTAGGAGCACTCGACCTTGTATTCCTCTTTCAAACGGCTGGCGACCACATCGAACTGCAGCACACCGACGGCGCCGAGAATGATGTCGTTGCTGCGCTCGGGGAAGAACACCTGGGTGGCGCCTTCTTCGGCCAGTTGCTGCAAGCCTTGACGCAGTTGCTTGGATTTCAGTGGATCGCGCAGGCGTACGCGACGGAACAGTTCCGGGGCGAAGTGCGGGATGCCGGTGAAACCCAGGGTTTCGCCTTCGGTGAAGGTATCGCCGATCTGGATGGTGCCGTGGTTGTGCAGGCCGATGATGTCGCCGGCGAACGCTTCTTCCAGTTGCTCACGCTCGGACGAGAAGAAGGTCAGCGCGTCGCCGATCCGCACGTCCTTGCCGGTGCGCACATGGCGCATCTTCATGCCCTTTTCGTATTTGCCGGAGCAAATGCGCATGAAGGCGATGCGGTCGCGGTGTTTGGGGTCCATGTTCGCCTGGATCTTGAACACGAAACCACTGAACTTCTCTTCCACCGGCTCGACGGTGCGCTCGTTGGCGACACGGGCCAATGGTTGCGGTGCCCAGTCGACCACAGCGTCGAGCACGTGATCGACACCGAAGTTGCCCAGCGCGGTACCAAAGAACACCGGGGTCAGTTGGCCGTCGAGGAATTCCTGTTGATTGAATTCGTGGCAGGCGCCCTGCACCAGTTCCAGCTGCTCGATGAAACGCTCGTACTCGTCACCCAAGTGTGCGCGCGCTTCATCGGAATCGAGCTTCTCGATGATTTTGGTTTCGGTGCGCTCATGACCGTGGCCGGCGGTGTAGACGATGATGTAGTCGTCGGCGAGGTGATAAACACCCTTGAAGTCGCGGTAGCAACCGATCGGCCAGGTGATCGGCGCGGCCTTGATCTTCAGGACCGCTTCGATTTCGTCGAGCAGTTCGATCGGGTCGCGGATGTCACGGTCGAGTTTGTTGATGAAGCTGACGATCGGCGTGTCACGCAGACGGCAGACGTCCATCAGGGCGATGGTCCGTGGTTCTACACCCTTACCGCCGTCGAGGACCATCAATGCCGAGTCCACCGCAGTCAGGGTGCGGTAAGTATCTTCGGAGAAGTCTTCGTGGCCCGGGGTGTCGAGCAGGTTGATCATGTGGTCGCGATACGGGAACTGCATGACCGACGTGGTAATGGAAATACCCCGTTGTTTTTCCATTTCCATCCAGTCGGAGGTGGCATGGCGGTCGGACTTGCGAGATTTCACCGTGCCGGCAACCGCAATCGCCTTGCCCATCAGCAAGAGCTTCTCGGTGATGGTGGTCTTACCGGCATCGGGGTGGGAAATAATGGCGAAAGTGCGGCGTTTCGCGACTTCGGCGGCCTGTTTGGTCATGGGAAATCGCCTGGCGGTGATTCAAAAAAGGGCGGCGAGTATAGCTTAAAAAGTGATCTACGGACCACCACGCACAGGAGCTGCCGATGGCCGTAATCAGCGCGGGCAGCTCCTTCTTGGTGGCTAAATGCTGCTGATTATGGAACCTTTTAAAAGCTGGAGACGTCCACTCCCCTGTTACGACCCATCGTCAGGGGCTGAAAAATCAGCAAGTTAGCCTGACGAGGCTGCGCTTATGGCTCTATCTCATGCGGTTTCATCAGCATGAAGAGCTGCTTCTCGCGAACGTTATTTTCCCGGCAGCCAGGAATGGCATGCCACACGGGACTGCGTTCGCCGACTGAAAAAAGGAGTCTGCCTGTGGCTATTCGCTATGGCAAAGGGCTGACAGGAGGTGCGGTTGTCGTCGCTCTTCTGGCCCTGCTGGTCCACTGGATTGGCATCAACACGATCGAACAGTACCGCGACGATTTGTTGTTTTACCTGCAAGCTCATCTGATTCTTGTCCTCGCTTCCATGCTGGCCGCCCTTGTTGTGGGCATACCCGCCGGTATCTTCCTCAGCCGCCCGACCATGGTTGGACGCGCCGAACGCTTCATGCAGATCTTCAACATCGGCAATACCGTGCCGCCGCTCGCCGTACTGGCCATCGCCCTGGGCATCCTCGGCATCGGCAGCGGTCCGGCAATCTTCGCTCTGTTCCTGGCTTCGCTGTTGCCGATCGTGCGCAACACCTATGAAGGGCTGAAAAACGTTCAGGGTTCGCTCAAGGAAGCCGCCGTCGGCATCGGCATGACCCCGACTCAGGTGCTGTGCCGGGTCGAACTGCCGAACGCCGTGCCGATCATCATCGGTGGCGTGCGTGTGGCGCTGGCGATCAACGTCGGGACCGCACCGCTGGCGTTCCTGATAGGCGCCAACAGTCTGGGCAGCCTGATTTTCCCCGGCATCGCCCTGAACAATCAGCCGCAACTGCTGCTCGGCGCGGCCTGCACCGCCCTGCTGGCCTTGCTGCTCGACGGACTGGTGACACTCGCCAGCCGCCTCTGGCTCGAACGCGGCCTACGCCCGTCTTAAGCCTCGGCAAAGGAATTAACATGAAAAAAGTCTGCTTATTTTTAGGCTGCGTTCTGCTGTTCGCAGGAATCGCCCAAGCCGCTGAAAAACCCGTGATCCGCATTGGCGCCCGGGTGTTCACCGAACAAACCCTGCTGGCGGAAATCACCTCCCAATACCTGCGCACCAAGGGTTACGACACCCAGGTAACCGGCGGCCTGGGCAGCAATCTGGCCCGCAGTGCTCACGAAAGCGGCCAACTGGACATGCTCTGGGAATACACCGGCGTCTCGCTGGTGGCTTACAACCATGTCACTGAAAAACTCGACAGCGCGCAGTCCTACGCCCGGGTGAAAGAACTCGACGAGAAAAAAGGCCTGATCTGGCTCACTCCGTCGAAATTCAGCAACACCTACGCCCTGGCCCTGCCGGAAAAAACCGCGAAGGCTTACCCGCAGATCAACACCATCAGCCAGTTGAACGAGGTGTTGCAAGCCGAGGCGAAGACTAATCACCTCGTCGCACTGGACACCGAATTCGCCAACCGTTCCGACGGTCTGGGCGGCATGGTTGATCTCTATGGCATGAACCTGACCCGCAATAACATTCGCCAGATGGATGCCGGGCTGGTCTACACCGCCTTGCGCAATGGCCAGGTGTTCGCCGGCCTGGTCTACACCACCGACGGTCGCTTGAACGCCTTCAAACTCAAGCTGCTCGAAGACGACAAGCATTACTTCCCCGACTACACCACCGCGCCGGTGGTGCGCCAGGCCTACCTCGAAGCCCACCCGAAACTCGCCGAAGAGCTCAAGCCACTGGCCGAACTGTTCGACGACGCCACCATGCGCCAGCTCAACGCGCGGGTCGATGTCGATCACGAAAGCCCTTCATCCGTTGCCGCCGATTTCCTGCGCCAGCATCCACTGCTGTCTGTTCAATAAGGCAGAGGAGAAAAAGACATGGAATTTCTCAACGCCTTTTCCCATCTCGATTGGCCGCTAGTGCTGCACCTGACCTGGCAGCACATCACCCTGGTTGGCATCGCGGTAACGCTGGCGATTCTGGTCGGCGTGCCGCTGGGTATCCTGATGACCCGCTTCCCGACATTGGCCGGCCCGTTGCAAGCCAGCGCCACGGTTTTGCTGACCGTGCCGTCGATCGCGCTATTCGGCCTGCTGTTGCCGTTCTATTCCAGGTTCGGCCAGGGCCTGGGCCCGATGCCGGCAATCACCGCCGTGTTTCTCTATTCGCTGCTGCCGATCATGCGTAACACCTACCTGGCGCTGACCGGCGTGGAGCCCGGCATTCGCGAAGCCGCCCGGGGTATCGGCATGACCTTCGGTCAGCGCCTGCGCATGGTCGAACTGCCGATTGCCGTGCCGGTGATCCTCGCCGGTGTCCGCACCGCCGTAGTGATGAACATCGGCGTGATGACCATCGCCGCCACCATCGGCGCCGGTGGCCTCGGTGTACTCATTCTCGCTTCCATCAGCCGCAGCGACATGTCGATGCTGATCGTCGGCGCGGTGCTGGTCAGTCTCCTGGCCATCTTCGCCGACCTGCTTCTGCAATGGCTGCAACGCACGCTGACTCCAAAAGGACTGCTCAAATGATCGAACTTCAAAACCTCAGCAAGACCTTCCAAAGTAACGGCAAAGATGTGAAAGCCGTGGACTCGGTGAGTCTGACCGTCAATGAAGGCGAGATCTGCGTGTTCCTCGGGCCATCGGGCTGCGGCAAGAGCACCACGCTGAAAATGATCAACCGGTTGATCAAACCGACTTCGGGCAAGATCCTGATCAACGGCGAAGACACCACCGACCTCGACGAAGTGACCCTGCGCCGCAACATCGGTTATGTGATCCAGCAGATCGGTCTGTTCCCGAACATGACCATCGAGGAAAACATCACCATCGTTCCGCGCCTGCTCGGCTGGGACAAACAGAAATGCCACGACCGCGCCCGCGAGTTGATGAGCATGATCAAGCTTGAACCCAAGCAATACCTGACTCGCTACCCCCGTGAATTGTCCGGCGGCCAACAACAGCGGATCGGTGTGATTCGAGCACTGGCGGCGGATGCGCCGCTGTTGTTGATGGACGAACCGTTCGGCGCGGTCGACCCGATCAACCGCGAAATGATCCAGAACGAGTTCTTCGAGATGCAACGGGCGCTGAACAAGACCGTGATCATGGTCAGCCATGACATCGACGAAGCCATCAAGCTCGGTGACAAAATCGCGATTTTCCGCGCCGGCAAGCTGTTGCAGATCGACCACCCGGACACCTTGCTCGCGCATCCGGCGGACGATTTTGTCAGCAACTTCGTCGGCCAGGACAGCACGCTCAAACGCTTGCTGCTGGTGTAGGCTGAAGATGCGGCGGACAACGCGCCGTCGGTGAGCCCGGAAACCCCGGTGGCCGAAGCCCTGGAATTGATGGACGAACTGGACCGGCGCTACGTAGTGGTGACCTGTGCCGAGAACAAGGCCTTGGGCTACGTGCGCCGTCGCGACCTGCATCGCCAGACAGGCACCTGCGCGCAATACCTGCGCGAGTTCAACGCCACCGCGGCGTACGACGAGCATTTGCGCATCCTGCTGTCGCGCATGTACGAGTTCAACCGCTCGTGGCTGCCGGTGATGGACGCCGAGCGGGTGTTTCTCGGTGAGGTGACTCAGGAATCGATTGCGGAATATTTGAGCTCCGGCAAGTCCCGTGGGGGCAAGACCAGCATTGTTTCGCCAGCGGAAACTGCGTTGACCTGACTTGTATGAGGCTCTAGTGCTTTTGTGGCGAGGGAGCTTGCTCCCGTCCGGCCGCGAAGCAGTCGTGAAGTCAGCCGATGCGATCCTTCTGAAGAACCGCATTGCCTGATTTTGGGGGCGCTACGCGCCCCAGCGGGAGCAAGCTCCCTCGCCACAAAAGCCAAGCAAGCTCCCTTCTAAAATCCTTGTCTTGGGAACATCACACTGTCACGCAGGTCGGTTACATCAGTAGCTGTCAGGGACCGCACGACGGAAGCGTGCAAAAACGCGACATTTTTTGTTGATCTCAAGCCCCTCACGCCCTAAAGTTCGCGCCGAACGTCCATGCTGGAAACGATCCATCCGGCTCAAGTACTGACGACGAGACAGCAAGGCCAAGGGAATCTGCATTTCCCATGGCCTTTTTGCTTTCGGCGACATGCCTTGGGAAGTAGGCGAACCAAAGTGGGGATACGGAGGGCGTTCATTTGCACCCATTGATAATTTCAGTTTGCCAGTAGGAGTTCCCAGCATGTCGATCAACGTCGAAGACTATTTCGCGCGCGAAACCTTCCAGAAAATGAAGGCCTTCGCCGACAAACAAGAAACCCCGTTCGTGGTGATCGACACCGCGATGATCGCCCAGGCCTATGACGACCTGCGTGCCGGTTTCGAATTCGCCAAGGTCTACTACGCGGTCAAGGCCAACCCGGCCGTGGAAATCATCGACCTGCTCAAAGAGAAAGGCTCGAGCTTCGACATCGCCTCGATCTATGAGCTGGACAAAGTGCTGAGCCGTGGCGTCAGCGCCGACCAGATCAGCTACGGCAACACCATCAAGAAATCCAAAGACATTCGCTACTTCTACGACAAGGGCGTGCGCCTGTACGCCACCGACTCCGAAGCCGACCTGCGCAACATCGCCAAGGCCGCTCCGGGCTCGAAAGTCTACGTGCGTATCCTGACTGAAGGCTCGACCACTGCCGACTGGCCTTTGTCGCGCAAATTCGGCTGCCAGACCGACATGGCCATGGACCTGCTGATCCTGGCTCGTGACCTGGGCCTGGTGCCATACGGCATCTCGTTCCACGTCGGTTCGCAGCAGCGCGACATCAGCGTCTGGGACGCGGCAATCGCCAAGGTCAAAGTGATCTTCGAACGCCTGAAAGAAGAAGACGGCATCCACCTCAAGCTGATCAACATGGGTGGCGGCTTCCCGGCCAACTACATCACCCGCACCAACAGCCTGGAAACCTACGCTGAAGAAATCATCCGCTTCCTGAAGGAAGACTTCGGCGACGACCTGCCGGAAATCATCCTGGAGCCGGGCCGTTCGCTGATCGCCAACGCCGGTATTCTGGTCAGCGAAGTGGTGCTGGTGGCGCGTAAATCCCGTACCGCTGTAGAGCGATGGGTGTACACGGATGTGGGCAAGTTCTCCGGCCTGATCGAAACCATGGACGAAGCCATCAAGTTCCCGATCTGGACCGAGAAGAAAGGCGAGATGGAAGAAGTGGTCATCGCCGGCCCGACCTGCGACAGCGCCGACATCATGTACGAAAACTACAAGTACGGTTTGCCGCTGAACCTGGCCATTGGTGATCGTTTGTACTGGCTGTCGACCGGTGCGTACACCACCAGCTACAGCGCCGTCGAGTTCAATGGCTTCCCGCCGCTGAAATCGTTCTACGTGTAAGCACTGCACGCAGAAATCAAAAAGCCCATGACGTGTCATGGGCTTTTTTGTGCCTGCGCTGATCGCTCCCACACGGGGGCGTGGGAACGATCTATCCTGGCGTCAGCTCTCGAGCACGCTGTTGATACTCGGTAGCCAGCCCATGAATTCTTGGATCGGTCGACGTCAATAGCGCCTTGTTCGCCACCCGCAAGAAATTCAAATTCCCGCCGTCCAAGGCCTTGCGTAACCAGCCCAACGCCTCGTCGACCTTGCCTTCATCCGCCAACATCGCCGCATAACTGAACTGACCGCGAAAATCCCCTCCTTCAGCCGAGCGTCGATACCAGTCACGGGCAGCGTGCGGATCTGCCGGGCAATCGCGCCCCTCTTCCAGGTATCTCCCCAGCAGGTTCATCGACTTTGCGTGGCCCAATTCAGCGGCATGCCGATAGAGATTCAGCGCTTGCGCCTGATCCTCGACCACCCCGCGCCCGGTAGCCAGCAGATTGGCGTAGTTGTACATCGCCCAATCCAGTCCCGCCTCGGCGGCGAGGCGATAATGCCCCGCGGCGCTCGTGGCGTTGGCGGTGCACCCCCAGCCATGTTCATGGCAACGACCAAGCATGTTGCGCGCCATCAAGTGCCCGCGCTGAGCCGCAATCTCGAACCAGCGCAGCGCCAGCGGCTGATCCCGCTCGATACCCCGCCCGTCCAGCAAAATCTGTCCCAGCAAGGCCTGGGCATCCAGCACACCTTCACGGGCGGCGATCAGAATCGCCTGGGCTGCGCGCGCCGGGCTTTCCTCCAGCATGGCCTTGAGGCGATCACCGTCGAGGACTTCCTCGCGGCGCAATTGATAACTCATACCTCGACCCAGCGACGCAACAGGTTGTGGTAAGTACCGGTCAGGCGGATCAATGAAGGATGGTCGGGCATGTCCTGGGTCAGTTGCTGAATCGCCCCGTCCATCTCGAACAGCAAAGCGCGCTGGTTGTCTTCACGCACCAGGCTTTGCGTCCAGAAAAACGATGCGTAGCGGGTTCCACGCGTGACGGCGTTGACCTTGTGCAGGCTGGTGCCGGGATACAGGACCATATCGCCGGCCGGCAATTTCACGCGCTGAGTGCCGAAGGTGTCCTGGATTTCCAGTTCGCCGCCGTCGTAATCCTCCGGGTCACTGAAGAACAGCGTCGCCGACAGGTCGGTGCGCACCCGCTCGATGCTGCCCCTGGGCTGACGCACGGCATTGTCGATATGGAAGTCGAAACTGCCACCGGCGGTGTAACAGTTCAACAACGGAGGGAAGACCTTGTGCGGTAATGCCGCTGACATGAACTGCGGATTTTTCCACAACCGCTCGAGCATCGCCGCACCGATTTCCTTGGTCAACGGATGTCCTTCAGGCAATTGCAGATTGTGCTTGGCCTTCGCCGACTGATAACCGGCGGTAATTTTGCCATCGGCCCAATCCGCCTGCGCCAGGGCCTCGCGAATGCGCTGCACTTCTTCTTTCGCGAACACGCCGGGAATGTGCAACAACATGGAAAGACACCTGAAAGCAAAGGGACGTTAATGGTATTGATTCTTATTACTTATGTAAAACCCAAGAGACGAATGAAACCGCAAAAACCGTAAAGGCAAATTGTAAAGAATGTAAATTCGTTGCGAATAGCAACGTTTCGCAATTGATACAGATACGTATTTACTCTACATTCCGCGACCTCAAATCCTTGGGGAGGGGAATTCACATGTCACGCCAACAACCACAATCAACGGTCAGTTCACCGCGTTTGCTCGCGTCTGCAATTGGCGTGGCGATCACCGCCGGCTCTGCGGGCCACATGGTTTTCGCGGCCGAGAAGACCGACGAAAAAGCACCCGGTAATGCCATATCCCTGGACGCCACCAGCGTTGTAGGCGAGCAGGATGACACCTCCTACAAGACCGATACCTCGGCCTCCAAGAAGTACACCGCGCCACTGCGCGAGACGCCGAAAAGCGTCACCGTGATCCCGCAACAAGTGATTCGCGACACCGGCGCCACCAGCCTGGTCGACGCCCTGCGCACCACGCCGGGCATCACTTTTGGTGCCGGCGAGGGTGGCAACCCGGCCGGTGATCGTCCGATCATTCGCGGCTTCAACGCCGAAAGCGACGTGTTCATCGACGGCATGCGCGACGTGGCGTCCCAGAGCCGCGAGATCTTCAACGTTGAATCGATCGAAGTCAGCAAGGGCCCAGGGTCGGCCTTCACCGGCGCCGGTTCCACCGGTGGCAGCCTGAACCTGGTGAGCAAGACCGCCAAGCTGGGCAATGCCTACAACGGCGGCTTCACCTGGGGTTCGGACCAGACCAAGCGCACCACCCTCGACCTGAACCAGCAAATGACCGACACCTCGGCGTTCCGGCTGAACCTGATGAAGCACGAAGCCAACGTCGCCGGGCGTGATGCCGTGGACGTCAGTCGCTGGGGCGTGGCACCGTCCTTCGCCTTCGGCCTGGGCACCGACACCCGCTTGACCGTCGGCTACTACCACGTCGAAACCGACGACATGCCCGACTACGGCATCCCGTTGACCCTGAGCCCCAACCGCAGCAAGTACAACGTCGACAAGCCGGCCAACGTCAACCGCGACAACTTCTACGGCCTCACCGGCCGCGACTATCGCCAGACCAGCAACGACAGCGGCACGATCAAGCTCGAGCACGATCTGAACGATAGCCTGACCGTGTCGAACAGCTTTCGCATGTCCCGTTCAACCCTGGACTACATCGTCACCAACCCTGACGACAGCAAGGGCAACGTGGCCAACGGCAGTGTCTACCGTGGCGCGAAGAGCCGTAACTCGACGTCCAGCGGCTGGATCAACCAGACCGACCTGAGTGCCAAATTCAACACCGGCGCCATCGAGCACAGCCTGGTGACCGGTCTGGAGTTTTCCTATCAGGACACCCACAACCGCCCGTACCTCCTGACTTCCAGCGCCAGCGGTACCCAGTGCAACCGTGCCCTGTTCAACTCCGGCGACTGCACCAGCCTGTACAACCCGACGCCTGGGGATAACTGGAACGGCACGATCACCGACAGCAACGCCTTCACCGACACCGACACCAAGACCGCCGCGGCCTACGTGTTCGACACCCTGAAGTTCAACGAGCAATGGTCCCTGAACCTGGGCCTGCGCTATGACAACTACCAAGTCGAATCCAGCGGTTTCGCCAACGCCAGCAGCACGGCTCCAGCGGGCAGTTTCTCCCGTCAGAACACCAGCGACCTGGTGAACTACCAGATCGGCGTGGTCTACAACCCGCTGCCAAACGGCAGCCTCTATGCCGCCTACTCGACGTCCAGCAACCCGGCCGGCGAAACCAGCGGCAACGGTGGCCTGGAACTGGCGGCGAACAACAGCAGTCTGGACCCGGAAAAGAACCGCAACTACGAGATTGGCACCAAGTGGGACTTCTTCGGTGACGACCTGTCGCTGACCGCCGCACTGTTCCGCACCGAGAAAACCAACGCGCGTATCAACGATCCGGACGGCGGCACCACCCAAGTGCTGGACGGCGAACAGCAGGTCAATGGCCTGGAACTGACCTACACCGGCAAGCTGACCCGTAACTGGCGAGTCTTCGGCGGCTACACCTACATGGACAGCGAAGTGGTCAAAACCACCCTCGCCGCCGATGAAGGCAACCACATGCCAAGCACCCCACGGAACAACTTCACGTTCTGGTCGACCTACGACCTGGTGCCGGACAAGTTGACCGTCGGTGCCGGTGCGACCTTCGTCGATTCCCAGTTCGGCAACGTCGCCAACTCGGTGGAGATTCCGTCCTATTGGCGTTACGACGCGATGGCCAGCTACCGCCTGACCAAGAACGTCGACCTGCAACTCAACGTACAAAACCTGACCGACAAGCGTTACTTCGACCAGGTATTCCAGACGCACTACGCCCACGTGGCGCCGGGCCGCACTGCTCTGCTGAGTGCCAACTTCCACTTCTGATCACAGAAGTGCGGAGGCAAAAGCCCCGTTCATCAAAGTGAACGGGGCTTTTGCGTGTAAAAAAGAATGCTTCTCGACAACTCACGGCATAATGCGCGCCGTGATGATGACTTTTGAACGAACAAGGCGAGCGACGTGTTGAAGAAATCCCTGTTCCAGTTGCACTGGTTTTTCGGCATCAGCGCCGGACTGGTCCTGGCCCTGATGGGCATTACCGGGGCGGCAGTATCGTTTCAGGATGAAATCCTGCGAACGCTGAACCCCTCCGTGCTGCACGTCGAGAAGCAGATCGCCGGAGTGCTGCCACCGGCCGAACTGGTGGAGAAAATCGAAAGCGCTTCGGGCAAGATCGTTTCGATGCTCTGGGTCGAGACCGACAGCGGCAATGCTGCGCGGGTGATCTTCACGGCGCCGCCCGGCGAACGTCGCGGGCAGATGCGTTATTTCGACCCGTACACCGCCGAGTTCATGGGCGACGTCACCGGCCAGGACTTCTTCGGCCTGATGCTGCAGTTGCACCGCTTCCTCGCCATGGGTGATACCGGCCGGCAGATCACCGGCGCCTGCACGCTGATTCTGGTGTTCTTCTGCCTGTCCGGCCTGTACCTGCGCTGGCCGCGCCAGTGGAAAAGCTGGCGCGCCTGGCTGACGCTGGACTGGAAGAAAAAAGGTCGCAGCTTCAACTGGGACCTGCACTCGGTGGCCGGCACCTGGTGCCTGGTGTTCTACCTTTTGGCGGCGTTGACCGGGTTGTCCTGGTCGTACGAGTGGTACAACAAAGGGCTGACCAGGCTGCTGGCCGACTCGCCGCAAAACGAGCGGGTTCGCAGTGGTCGCGGCCCTGCGCCAAGCGGCCCGGCCCCCACCGCCGATTACGCCGCGATGTGGAGCAGCATCTACAGCGCCGCCGGCCCTGGTCTTTCGTCCTACAACGTTCGGATGCCGCCCGTGGCCGGGCAACCGGCAACCGTGTTCTACCTGCTGAAGGATTCACCCCACGACCAGGCACGGAACCAGATCACCCTCGATCCGGTGACCGGCGCCGTCAGCCGTCATGACCGCTACAGCGACAAGAGCCTCAAGGCGCAGTTGCTGACCAGTATTTATGCACTGCACGTCGGCAGTTATTTCGGGCTGGTCGGGCGGATCATCCTGACCATCACCGCGCTGAGCATGCCGCTGTTTTTCGTCACGGGCTGGTTGCTGTACCTGGACCGCCGACGCAAGAAACGTCAGATCAAGGATGCCCGTAAAGGCCTTGAGCAACCGGGTAGCGACGCACCGGCATGGCTGATCGGCTTCGCCAGCCAGAGCGGGTTTGCCGAGCAGCTCGCCTGGCAGACTGCCGGGCAATTGCAGGCCGCCGGATTATCGGTGAAGGTTCAACCGCTGGCCGATGTCAGCGAACAGGACCTGCGAGACTCCAGCAACGCACTGTTTGTGGTCAGCACCTTCGGCGACGGCGAAGCGCCGGACAGCGCCCGCGGTTTCGAACGTAAAGTGCTGGGGCGTGCACCGAGTCTTAAACGCCTGAACTATGCCGTTCTCGGCCTCGGTGACCGCCAGTATCAACACTTCTGCGGCTTCGCCCGTCGCTTGCACATCTGGCTGGGCGAGCACGGCGGCAAGACCTTGTTCGCCCCGGTTGAAGTCGACGGTGGCGACCCTTACGCCCTGCGTCACTGGCAACAGCAACTCGGTCTGCTGACGGGTCAGGCACCGGTCGACACCTGGCAAGCGCCCAGCTACGACAACTGGACCCTGACCCGCCGCGAATTGATGAACCCGGACAGCAGTGGAGCTCCCGTGTACTTGCTCGGCCTCACCGCTCCCAGCACCAGCAGTTGGCTGGCCGGTGATCTGGTGGAAGTGCTGCCGCGCAATGGTGCGTGGGCCATCGAGCATTTCCTCGAAGGCCTGGGAATTGACGGTCGAGCCACGGTTGAACTCGATGGCCTGTCGCAGTCTCTGGAGCAAGCCCTGGCCAGCCGCCAACTGCCCGAGAACCGCGCTCATCTGGTCGGCCTGCACGCGCAAGCGCTGGTGAATGCGTTGGTGCCACTGGCCCTGCGCGAATACTCCATCGCCTCGATCGCCGCCGACGGCGTGCTGGAATTGATCGTGCGTCAGGAGCGGCACCCAGACGGCAGCCTGGGCATCGGCTCCGGCTGGTTGACCGAACACGTGCCTGTGGGCAGCCACGTCAACCTGCGGGTGCGGCGCAACAGTGGTTTCCATATGCCGAACGAACCGGTGCCGATGATCCTGCTGGGCAACGGCACCGGGCTGGCCGGGTTGCGCAGTTTGCTCAAGGCACGGATTGCCGACGGGCAACAGCGTCACTGGTTGCTGTTTGGCGAGCGTAATCGCGAGCACGATTTTCTTTGCCGCGCGGAACTGGAAGAGTGGTTGATCAACGGTGATCTGGCGCGTCTGGACCTGGCGTTTTCCCGCGATCAGGCCGAGAAAATCTATGTGCAGGATCGCCTGCGCGAGTCTGCCGGCGAGCTGAAGAAATGGCTGGCCGATGGCGCCGTGATTTACATCTGCGGCAGTTTGCAGGGGATGGCGTCAGGGGTGGACCAAGTGCTTAACGACGTGCTGGGTGCGGATGAAGTCGAGCGCCTGATCGAACAGGGCCGCTACCGCCGCGACGTTTACTGACACCGTTGATGATTGTTCCCACGCAAAGCGTGGGAACAATCATGCTGCCCTCAAACCGGCTGCAACTTACGCTCGAACACCCCCACCCCATCCAGATCCCGCAGCACGACACTCAACTCCCCCGACTGCCCATCGATGTTCACCTCGCCAAAAAACTGAAACCCGGCAAACGGCGAGGTGTTCTGCGCCGCGGGAGCCTTCTGGAACACCACCTCGGGGCCGAAGGTTTTATCCAGCGCATTCGGCCCGAAGCTCCCCGCATTCAGTGGCCCCGCGACAAATTCCCAGAACGGTTCGAAGTCCTGGAACGCCGCGCGATCAGGATGGTAATGGTGCGCCGCGCAATAATGCACATCCGCCGTCAGCCAAACGAAATTGCGCACCTGCTGCGCCCGCAGAAAGCTCAGTAACTCAGCGATCTCCAGCTCACGGCCTTGAGCCGGGCCCGGATCACCGTTGGCCACCGCCTCCCAACGCGCCACACCGGGGCTGACTTCGCCGTCCGGGACGCCGAGGCCGATAGGCATGTCGGCGGCGATGACTTTCCATTGAGCCTGGGAGCCTTTCAATTCACGTTTGAGCCAATCCAATTGCTCTCGACCGAGGAACGGTTTGGCGGCACCAAGGTTGTCGTCATTGGCACCCCGGTAGCTGCGCATGTCGAGCACGAACACATCGAGCATCGGCCCATAACTCAGCTTGCGATAAATCCGCCCGCCACCGTCGGCGCTCTGCAAACGCATCGGCGCATATTCCAGCCAGGCCTGCCGTGCGCGGCCCACCAGGCTGTGGATATCTTTGCTCTTGTAGCGATCATCCAGTTGCTTGCCCGGCGACCAGTTGTTCACCACTTCGTGGTCGTCCCACTGCCAGATCTGCGGCACTTCGGCGTTGAAACGACGGACGTTTTCGTCCATCAGGTTGTAGCGGTAATTGCCGCGATACTCGTCGAGGGTTTCGGCGACTTTGCTCTTGGCTTCGCTGGTGACGTTGCGCCACACCCGGCCGCTTTCGGTGGTCAGTTGCGCCGGCACAGGGCCGTCGGCGTAGATGGTGTCACCGCTGTGGATAAAAAAGTCCGGCAGGCGCAGACGCATGGCTTCGTAGATGCGCATGCCGCCGATGTCCGGGTTGATGCCGAAGCCTTGGCCAACCGTGTCGCCACTCCAGACGAAGCGAATATTCCGCCGAGCGCTGGGCACACTGCGCAGATGGCCGAACCACGGTTCGCTGGCGACACCGCTCTGGGCGTCTTCGAACGTCACGCGGTAGAAAATTGCCTGATCGGCAGGCAGGCCGGTGAGTTCGACCCGAGCGGTGAAATCGGTGCCGGCATCGGCCAATGGCGAGACGAATCGACGAGGGTTGCTGAACAGGCTGCGCGTGTCCCATTCCACCACCATCCGCGCCGCGCGATCGCTACGGCTCCAGATCATCGCCCGGTCGCCCAACAGGTCGCCGGACTGCACACCATCGGTGAGTTGCGGCCGATCCTTGACCGATGCGATCACCGCCGGCGCCAGCCCGGGCAGCAACAGCCCGGCTCCGACAGCTTGTATGACACGACGGCGGCCGAGGTCGAATTCGCTCATGGTGCTCTCCCTGAAAAAGGAAAACTAAAGCATGGCCGCATGAATCAGGTATGACACAAAAAAGATCGCACCCTCCAGCAGCTCCAGGCTCGATGTACGCCGCCATATCGCGGTCGAACACTGTTCTGGCCGGGAGCTGCCAAAGGCTGCGATCTTTGGCTGTTAAGCGTTAGCCGGCTCCAGCGCCAGTTCCACTGTTTCCGGTCGCTTGAGCACCGAATACACCACCGCCGTCAGCAGACTCCCGGCCACGATCGCCAGCAGATACAACAGCGCATGGTTGATCGCATTCGGAATCAGCATCACAAACAATCCACCGTGCGGCGCCATGAGTTTGCAGCCGAAGTACATCGACAACGCGCCGGTCAGCGCACCGCCGGCGATGCTCGCCGGAATCACCCGCAGCGGGTCTTTGGCCGCGAACGGAATCGCCCCTTCGGAGATAAAGCACAGCCCCAGCACCAGCGCCGCTTTACCGGCCTCGCGTTCCGTCTGGGCGAACTTGCGCCGGGCAATCAACGTGGCGATGCCCAGGCCAATCGGCGGCAC